>JBCBZF010000011.1:0-21609 GCA_039815525.1 Bacteroidota bacterium
CATCTGCTAGCTCGTAATAAAAAACTGCCTGGGCAGTGTCTCCCTGGACCTGCTTCAAACGACCTGCCAGCCAAAGCAGCGATACATTTTTACGGAAGTTCTCAATCCCAAAGGATTGGATATAGGTTTCCAACAACGGTTCCAGTTCTTCTACATCGCCTTTTTGTTCAAGTTGGCGAATGCGAGCCAAAACCTTTTTGTCAAAATGATAGTCCTTCTCATTCACATTTGGGAAGAGGGTAGAGCCGCTAAAATCCATGAGAGAGGTGTTATCAGAAGTACGAAGTACCATAGACTTCTCTGACAAAACCTGCTTGGATGGGGCAGTCTCCGGGCCCTGGGCAAACAGAAAGTTGAGCTGGCTACCCAGGATCAATATTCCCAGCAATATGATCTCACTCTTTTTCATGACGTTCTTGTCGGCGATGATTGTCTGCTGTTTTGTTACTGGATATCGGAACGACGGATCTGAAAATTATTTTACTTATTCGTAATTTTCAAGACAAAAACATCCCACTTCATTCACCAGCCCGACAAAACGTATGATAGAGGACTAGCGAAATATTTGTTGGAGGAATGCTTCTACTTTTTTTCCGTCTTCGTCATCGGCTGAAATATAACCAGTGTCCGGCTTTTGTACACTGCACAAAGTTGTCCCATCTTCCCAGACCTGGAAATGGATCTGATATAGCAATTCTCCCAATTCCGGAATGAGCGCGTTGTCAAAATGAAGTGGATTGTCCCAGACTGCTTTGATACCACGGAGGCGGAACCAGGCGGCGATTTGCTCTTCGGTGAAGGCGCGGGTGGCGCGGGTATTGATTTGAAAAGCGGGTATGCTGCCTTCCGAACTGGCCAGATTGGCACTGCTGATCCGGATGCGATTGATCGGGACTTTGATTCGTTTGGCCCGACTTTCTTCTTCCAGAAGCATCAGCTTTGCTTCCAGTTCGAGGATACGGGTCAGCAGGATCTGGGTTTCTCCTTTGGCCTCAAAATCTGCCAAATAGCGCTCGCGTTGTTCGACAAGTTTTTCCCGGCGACTGAGTTCATTTTCTTTGACCTGCTGTGATTGCTGTGAGGCGACCAGTCGTTCGAGTTGGTTACGGTACACTGCCCGACGGGCTTTTGCCATTTCTGATTCTGGATTGAGCAGCATCAGCTCGGTGAAGATGGAGTCGCGCTCGCGCTGGAGGCGTTTTTCTGCAAATTTCAATCCGCCGACCAGACCTGAGAGCGAGTCAGTCCGCTCATTTGCGGCCACCAGGGCCATGGTTTTTTGTTTGCGAATCCGGAGAATGACTTCGCGTTCTTGCTTGATGTATTCAAGGGAGTCTTGCATCTCGCGCATGCTGCGCTCTGCCCGGGCGGCTACGATTTCCTGTCCTTGTAGTTCTTTTAACTTATTGGAAGCAGTTTCATATTCTGCCAGCAGGCGATCCAGATCTGCGGTTATTTTTTCGTTTTCCTGACGCAGTCGCAGTGCATCATTGTTTTCGGTAGTGCTGTTTGCTACTTGCTCGTTGAGCTGTTCGTTTTGTTTACTCAACTCTTGCAGGCGGGTTTGTAATGCTTCGCTGTCTGCCAACTTTGCCTTTTGGGCTTTATTCTCTTCAATGCGTGTATTGAGTTTGCTTTGCAGGTCCTCATTGCGTTTGCGCAATTCTGCTGTTTCCTCCTGCAAACTGCTGAGATTGGACTGTTCACCTTGGGCTTCTGACAGAGCCGTTTCTATTTCTGTTAATGACGACGTCAGCGCATCTTTCTCAGCAGCTAATGCTTCTTTTTCAGCTTCCAACTCAGCGATCTGCTGCAGGAGTACCTGTTCCGTGGCTTCCTTTGCGACCAGAGTATCAGCCAAGGCTTGGCTTGCTTCCAATTCAGACTGGAGGCGACTCGTTTCAGCCGTTAAATCGGCAATGCTTTGTTTCAGATCTGTGGTGTCAAAAGCTGGTGTTTTACTTTCTTCTACCATTGCTTGCAGGCTATCTGTGAGAGCTTGGTTGCCTGTGGTCAATTCTGCTATCTGTGCACGAAGATCCTGGACTTCGGCCAGTTCCCGCTCAACGGTTTGACTGGCTTCAATCTGTGCATCAAGACTGCTGCGAAGGCTCTCATTTTCTTCCGTCAGTTCATCAATTTGTGCCTGCAATGCGTCCGAGTTGTCGGCTGAAAGAGTGGCGACTCTTGCGACTTCCGAGCTTCCGTTTTCTGGGACCAATGCCAATAAAGAATCGCCCCAGACGGTCAGTGAATGAATCTCGTCTTCATATTGCTTGATGAGTTCTCTTGCATAAGCCAATTCATCCGCTTCACTCATTTCTACATCGCCTCCGGTTTCCGTTTTTACATCCGGTTCTACTTCCGCAAACATGGTGACGGTATCATGTACAAAGACAGTGTCCTGAGGCAGGGATGCCTGAGATTCAACCGCCAGTTTGAGTGCATCACGATCCTGCGATAGCAGGGCCAGTTGATCTTGTACATTGTGAAGGGAATCTTCCAGTATGGCTACCCGTTTGGCTGTGCCGGGTTTCAGAAATGGAGAAGTGTTATCGCCGGAGCGGGTGGTGTAGTTCCGAAACCGGGTAGACATTTCAGCCACAATTTTGTCATCGGTGTCAAAGTTATCCGGTCTCTTTTTGCTAAAAGGATCATTGCGCACCAGCATATCTGGTCCGGCTGCAATACGATCCTGTTGTTGCTCAACGAAGAAATCGAGGGTGGTGCGCGCCTTACGGTCTTCGTATTTGGCGAGGAGGTCAGTTACGCTTGTCCGGTTGAAAATAGGATCAAAGGCGAGCGAATCTCCAGTGACACCTTTGGTCAGTTCACTAAAATCCAGCAGCATGCGCAGAGCCAGATCCGGTGTATGTTCTGCGGTGATGATTTGCTGATAGTCATAAATTCCTACCAGAGTGATCTCCGTCATCAGATCCTCAATATTCTTGACGAAATAATAGAGGGTTACCGGTCTTGCTGAGGTAATGGGTGGATAGGCAATGTTTTCATAAATAAGTACGCCTTCAAAATCCAGGGCTTTCTCTCCAAAATCAGATAAGTGGGATTGGATACCTTCCCGGACGGTCAATACACTTCTTCCCAGTAATACCCGATATCCGGTTACCGCTTTTTCGTGAATAGATGTCTGGACTTCCTGGACGGGGAGGCCTTCTGCCAATGTAATGGAGAGGGGAGAGAGGACGGCAAGAATGAAACAGCTGAGCAACCGTATCATGAATATTCGTGAGATTGGAGGGACAAAAAGGTGCTTGTTGAAGTGATGAGGAAAGGCTGTCTTTTCCACAATCAAGGCAATCGGCACAAAAAATTGAAAATCAAAGGATCTGGTGCCTATGAAAGACCATAATGTTTGACCAGGTCATAGGTATTCCAGTTCCTGCAATGTTCCTGCCGAAAACCGAGGATTTCAACCATTTCCTCCAGTTCAGTCTGATTTGATGCCTCAATCTCCAAAAATGGCGGAATGTTGGCTAAATCTCCCTGATAGTTGTCAATGACAATGTGAACTTTTCGAAACTGGAATTGTGCTCTGATCTTATGTGTTTCCTTGGTGCGAAGCAGTCCCATTTTACACAGGATCTGGTCCATTACCTCAAAATCAGCTACTTCTATCTCGGTCTCTTCCATGATTTTTACGGTGGAAGAGGGAAGCGCCTTTTTATGGGTTAACACACTTTGAGGACCTTCCTTTCGTAGACGGATCAACTCTTTATTTTGGACAATGCGCCCGTCTGGAAAGTCATAGAAAATGGCCTTGAATTCGTGCTCAAATTCTTTGGTCGCACCAATTTCTGCTAAGCGCTTTTCGATGGTCGCAACATCAATTTCCAGAATTTTAACTTCTATTTCCTGCATGCAGCATAGTTACTTATTCTACCTCTTTGCCATAAAAACGCACGATGCCAAATAATATGGCAATGGCGAGGGGAAAACTGATCCAAAGTGGTAAACCGAATGCAGAAGGAATGGTTCCAACGAAAATTGCCACACCGCCAACGGTCAGGGCATATGGCAACTGGGTTCGGACATGGTCAATGTGATCACATGAACAAGCCAGGGAGCTAAGAATGGTGGTATCAGAAATGGGGGAGCAATGATCTCCCAAAACGGATCCGGCCAGGACGGCTGAAACCACATTGAACAAAATGCTGAGATTGGCTTCGGTTTCGAGCCCGCTTTCGATGCCGGTTTCCCACGCAAAAGGAATGATAATGGGATATAAAATCGCCATGGTCCCCCAGGATGATCCTGTCGCGAAGGCCACCAATGCGCCCAGCAAAAAAGTAATGGCCGGCACCCAGGCAGGCCCGACTGTGTCTCCCAGCTGTTCCACCAGGAAATCTGCGGTGTGCATGTGCTCCGTGATGCCTTGTAGCGCCCAAGCTAGGGTCAGGATCAAAATCGCCCCCAGCATGGTCTTAAAGCCGACGCGCATGCTTTCCATGGCCTCCTTCGCAGATTGCAAACGCTGGCCAAGGTTGAGCAAAATGGCAACCAGAACGGCACTCAGGGAGGACCACAGCAGTGCTGCATAAGAATCAGCCTGTCCCAGGACACGAGACAGCTTTTGGAAAAACCCCGCCTCCTGGTCGCCCCAGATGTCTGCACTGCTGCCTGTGAAGTAGAGCCCAAGCAATACCCCGCCGACCAAAACCCCGACAGGGATGATGGCGTTAAACGCCCGGATCTGAATGTCTGCTTTTGGCTGGAAATGTGCCATTTCCTTTTCGACTGATTGAATGTCTTTGGCACTGGCGCGGAAGAGTTGTCCGCTGGCTCTGGCCCGCAGTTCCGCCTGATGCATGGGGCCAAAGTCTCTTTTGAGCCAAATGAGCAGGAAGACAAATATCAGGGTCAAAATGGGGTAAAAAGAGTAGGCGAGTGAGTTCAGGAAAATAGAATAGGCACTGAGTCCTTCTGGAAAATGTTCCAGATTGGCGACCCCGCCTTGAATATATCCTAGTTCAGCCCCGATCCAGGTGGTGATGAAAGCCAATGAAGCCACGGGGGCTGCCGTTGAGTCGACGATATAACTGAGCTTCTCGCGGGAGATTTTCCACTTATCGGTGATGTTGCGCATGGTGTTGCCTACGACCAGGGTATTGGCGTAATCATCGAAGAAAATGACCAGTCCCAGCAAAGCGGTTGACAGCTGCGCGGATCGCGCGGAGCGGGCAAATCGCGAAATGCGATTGACGATGCCCTGCATGCCGCCATTCCTGGAAATCAATGCCACCATGCCGCCAATGAGCAGGGAAAACAGGATGATGGCGATGTGGTCGCGCTCGGTCAGCGCCCCCAGAATATAGGTGTCGACTGTGGCGAGTAAGCCAGTCCCAATGCCGACCAAAGAAGCTTTGGTGTATACGCCAATGATGGCGGCTCCCAGAAAAACACCTACAAAAAGCGAGATGATGACTTCGCGAAACACCAGGGCCAGCAGAATGGCCAAAAGAGGTGGAAGGATGGCCAGCCAGGGCGGGAATTGGACCACTTTGAGCTCCTGGACATACTCATACTGCCCCATTTTGATCGAGAGACTGGGATGCACCAGGTCCGGGACATGACGAAAACTGGCTTCACCGTTGGACACCCGAAGGGTAGTATCTACGCCATTGAGGGCGACGTCCACACTTTGCAAACTGATCAGTTCCTGCAGGAAGATGATGCGGAAGTTCGCGGCTTTGCCAGCTTGCATCACCCGTGGGAAATCCACTGAAACATTGTCAGAGGTGAAAGCCGGGCCGCTGTAAGCGGGGAACGTATCCTGCCGCAGGCTGTCAGGAACTGATATACTCAGGCTGTCGCTCTGGGCCCATAGCAGTCCGATGCAGAATAGAAAACAAAGAGTACTGGCGAATCGCTTCATCCGTGTGTGTTGATGCCCGTCAAATTGAGAAAAATGCCGCAAAGCGGCAACCGCAGTCGTTATGGCAAGACGACGGGTTCCCACATGCCTTTGCCTGCCAGCAAGTCAAACGCCCGCACTTCGATCAGATTTCCGTCTTTATGGCGGACCAATGGGGTGAGGTCAAATTGATCGGCTAATTCGACGAACTGGTCAGAGGGCTGATCCCATGCGCCATTGAGATTCAACTCCGTCGGGAAATCACGAAAAAAACTTTCATGGATCATGAATCCATGTCGCTTTTGCCATGCACCTTGCCGCCAGGAGAAGATCATCGCTGTATTCAGGCTGGACCAATCTGCCTTGTCCAGGACAAGCAGAATGTCATCTCGCCCGTCCTGGTCGAGATCACCGGGGTTGCTCAAATATGCCAGCCCCAAAATTTGATTGCCTGATTGAAGAAGCAGACTATCGAGCGGCGCATCCTCGGCCAAAAGAAACACGCTCGGTTGTCGAAATTCCTGGCCGTAGAAAAACAGTTTTTCAGTTTCGTGCTCCTCCAGACCCCGAATCAATTTGGGGATGGGCTTGCCTGATTCGTCTACAAAGTGTTCCCGTAAAACCTCTGTTTCGCCATCGCCATCAAAATCACCACTCACCTGCATGCGAGTGCCCCAGACGCCTTGCCAGGTTTGTCTGGCCGAATCAAGTTGACGATCCAGTTTATTTCTGAGCCTGGCTGGCATCTTCATGTCCAGTTTCAAAATATTGGTAGGCGCTTTTTCGGACACTTTCTCCTCACAAGCCCATAAACACAACATCAATATGCCCACCAATATCGCTCGCATATCACTGCTGATTGTCCTGCCAGAGTAAATGAATGGCGTTGAAATAGTCAGAATCAAAGCTGATGATCCGAATGCTGTCCAATTCAAAAATGGCTTCGTAATCATTGATTTGCTGCCCTTCAGCATCTACAAAATCAATGGATAAGTCTCTTTCTTCATCAATCTGAGAGACTTTGCCATACAAGACTTCATCCTCTTCATCATCCTGAAATTCGAAGAAACCAAAGCGCTGCTCGACCCAATGAAGCATGTGCTCCACCTCAGAAAACTGGAATCCCAGCGGTGGATGTGTATGAACCCCTCTCAGGCGAAACACTTTCTCAACCAATTGATGCTTTTCGTCCCGTTGACGTGATTCGATGACAGATTTTCGAATGATTTTATACCCATCCAGCACATAATCAACCGGGATGTAGTGCAAAAGGAGCCAATCATCATTTTCAGCGATGAGCAGGCCGCTGAGGCTATCTTCCCAGTCCCGGAGTGCAACGCTTTCTACCTGAAGATTCATGTGATGGGGGTGTTTGACGAGTCATTGATGGAATGCCTCTGCAATTTGATCATTTTTTTCGCAGAAAATGATATACTCAAATGAAGGTGGTTTGGGATTTTTCCTTTTTTCCAAAGTGTTTCACGTTCGGTATATGGTCATTTTGTCTAGACATCCAGTGCTTGCGGACTCACCTTTGATTGACCTACTTCCACTTTATTGGCCAAACCACCCCAGTAGCGATTGTACAGATAGCTGACCAGGTCGGTGAACAGCTTGAACAGGATCAAAACGATTGCGACGAACTCTGAGGCAGTGGTAGACATTGCCAGCAATAAGCCAAAGATCATGACCACCTGCTGGATGACGATCCGAATGGTGATGTTCAGACCTTCGTTGAGCACCCCGGTATTTTTGTATTCTTCATTTTTGACGAAGCGCCGCCGATAATAGTAGAAGTGTTCCGCAAACATCAGGATCAAAATCCACCAGAAAATATCCAGCCCCAGAATCAGGTCGCCGGAAAGATGGGTCTTGAAGTATTGAATCCCTGAGATAGCGTTGAGTAAGCCGAGTTCCACCAGCGCCACCGGAATACTGATCAGGAGAAAGGTGAGGATAAAAACAAACTTAAAGCCTCTGCGCAGCAAATTGCTTCCTGGAATTTTGACTTGCTTGGCCTGTTGGTATAGGCCCAACTTTTCGGCCCCGACTGCTTTGCTTACTTTTTGCAACGCAAGATTGTAGCGTGCCCTTCGCATTTTGAGCATGGCAAAGCCAGCCAAAAGCAGGGTTTCCATGAAATACAGATAGACTGCATCGACTACAGACCAGCCTTTGTACAAGACCGCAAACAAGGGAATCAGGTCAATCACCAGGATCACCAGCAGTGAGCGGAAGTTCTTCTTGATGTTGGCGTTGACACGTTTGAGCAGAAAATCACTAAAGGTCATGCGGAAAGTTGGCTGATGTGGGGAAAATCAGTAGACAATTTCGGAAAAATTTTGCTGAAGATCTTTTTTGAATCGGGCAACCCATTCTTCTGAAATATCATCGGCTGTCTTTTGATAAAAGGGTGGCTGGATACGCAAGTTTTGATGATCTAGTTCCAGATAATCCAATATACGCCTGATGCTGTTTTCATAGTCTGCAACAAAATCTTCATAGATAATGCTGAGCGGCTTGATACCGTAGCGGGCAAAATAATCCTGCTTGGCACATTCCATGAGGACACTTTCCTGAAACAAATGGCGCAAGGCATCCGGATTGTATTTGTCTGCATAAAAATCGGCCTTTTGGGTGCGGCTTTGATTCCCCTCCATGTGCCAGACGTGATCCTGGATGGCTTTCCACCAGGAGACCACCTGCCGGATTTTGTTTCTCCGGCTGAGGTAGATATGGCGACAATTGGGAAATAGCTCTGCCAAAAGTGCCTCATCGTCCTCAGTTTGCAGATTGCGAAAGGCGCGGATTTCCGCCAAAACTTTTTGATAGCGTGAATAGTGAAGTGGGACTTTCAGCCCAAAAATACCATTGTCTGTGCTCCCGGCTTTCCAGAGGTTTTGTTTCAAACTTGCATAATCATGGGCAGAAAATTTTTTGGCCAATGAGTCTTCCGCATCCATGAGGGTGAAATATTCACCCGGATTGCCGGCGATACCCGTCTGCGCAAGTGCCTTGCAAAGCAGGGTGCTGCCACTGCGTTGGGTAAACCAGATACGGTAGCTGTTTTGTGGTGTGTGCATGAAAGAAAAGTTGTATGCAGTCAAATGAGTCGATTCTCAACCGAAGGTTGGAAGAAAATAATTGATGTCTCAAGAGGAATGAGAACCGCTGAGAAGCGCTTCCATCTTCGATGGATCACCGACATTGTCTGCGAAGAGCAGCTGATACTGATCAGCATTGATGATGCCGGGGAAGAAGCGGGCCACAAAGCCCAATACCAGCGGATCCAACCATTGGCGGGGAATTTCGTGGATTCGGAGGTTTTGGCTTTGCTGCTGTCGCTCCGTTTCCAGTAGCTCTCCAAAGCTTTGTGGACGGGGACCGACTGCATCAATGATGCGCACCGAAGGCAAGCCTTTACACAGAGCTGCCATCACATGTGTCAGAGGGTCAATCTGAATGGGTTGGACAGAAGCTTGCAAAAATCCTTCTGGTACGAAAAGATGGCCCAGCAGCCAGCGACTGATGCGCAACAATTGACGCAGCTTGCGCAGCAACATGGTGTTGGGTGTCCAGACAATGGAAGGTCGCACCACATAGGTGTCTGTCTCCTTTAGGAGCAATGCGTCTGCCTGTGCCTTGGTGGCAAGAAAAGGCACATTGGGATGTTGCCCTGCGCCCAGGGCTGAGAGCTGAATGATGCGCGGCATCCCCAATTGTACCCGATGGGTCAGGATCTTCTGTGTCAGCCCGAGATGAATGTCCGCAAAACTCAGCTGTTCTTCTCGGATTTGCCCAATACAATTGATGAGAACATCTGCTCTCCCCAAGCGGCCCCACTCATCTTTAAATGGATCAAACTGCATCCAATGCTGTGGTGGAATATCACCAGTTGGTGCAGAACGAGAGCTACCCACTACTTGTGCGTCTGGAAATTGCTCAATGAGATGTTGAAGGCTAGGGCGGCCAATCTGGCCACTGCCACCAAGTAAAACAATGCGTTTAGGAGTCATTAAAGGAGGAAGCCAGCCACACGAACGGGACGCGGGGCAATGATATCATGACCGGGCTGCCACTCATGTGCCACCTCCCGCATCAGCAGGGCGTGGTCAAAGTAAATGGAGCCTTTGGGGAAGTATTTGGAGTCTTCCAACCAGGTTGAGCGAATGAATTGCACATGCATGGGCGAGACTTCCCATTTCTCCAAATTAAGCGATAGACCGTTAAAGATGCTTTTATAGTAGCGCGGGGAATAACTCATCTGAGAAGAGCCAAAGAATGCTGAAGCGGCATCCAGTTCGTCAAAGACCGACTCAAACGGAAAACGATCAGATTCTCTTCCACGGAAAAAAATCTTGGTGTTGTCCTTGGCCTGAACGGATACCCGATATTGCCCTTCGCTGTCATCAGCGCGAAAGCGGGAGAGATTCTGTACACCGGGAAACAAGCGCCCACTGGCAATGACAGCCATGAGAGAGGAGGTGTCGCGTCGTGGCACATACATGCCGGTACGGGTCTGACCATATTCATCCCATTCTACCGCAAAACGATGAAAGGCACTGTCAATGTTCAGACTCATCATCATGGGGAGGCCCCGCATCCGAAGCTGCTTCTGCCGCAGTAAATCCACACCCCCGATGCCATAGCCATCGACCACCCGGGGCCGAAAAGGCGCGGGAAGGAATTTGCGCAGTACGTTCACATCAATTTTGTATGTGATCAGAATGCGACGGTCGATGATGCCCTGTACAGCGGGAACTTTCATGATTTCTGATTGGGACGAAAGCTTCTCTTATTGGTAACGTAAATTAATCGCTTCTGGATGCAAAGATGGATGATTTTTCTCATCTACCTTACTGCCCACTGACACCGGTGGTAGCCAGTGGTAATGAATCACTTCAGGTACCCGGAATATTCCCTCCAGGCGTGCTGTCCTGAAAAAATTAGTTTGGAAACTCGTAGGATTAACTGTTTGGAGAGGCCATTGTTCACGCACGATCTGGGTTCTTCTTACATCCTGCTTTCCCCAGAGACAATAGGCGCGGTCTACAGCGCCTACGATTTGGGTCAATTCCTGCTGCGGGTTGTCTGGCGGATGGACCGGATCGATGGTGTAACGAATGATGTTGTCACCTGCACGCAGATCAAGATTGTGTTTGTGGTTCCACAATTCGGCCCGATTGAGTCGATAGTCGGTCAGCAGTCTCCCGCCCCAGATCATCGGAAGTCGGTTGGTGTAGGAGTTGAGGAAAAAGATACCATGATCCCGCCCATCTGCGTTCCACTTTCGGTCTTCAATCAACAATCGAAAGGCCACATGCTGATAGGAGAAATGTAAACCTTTGGGCAGAAAGGCGGGCCGCATTTTTTTGAGTTTGACATTTACCATCGAAATCAATGCCCGACCTTCAAAGTCTTTTGGGGTAAAAATATCGGGCAGCATGGGCAGAATTTCCGCTTTTTCCACACTGAAATTGACCAGCATGATGTCGTGGAGCTCACCCTGATAACGGATAGGGATTTTTTTGAGAATGGACATGATGGGCAGAATTAGACGTAAAACATCAACAAAATGATCCAGAAGGCAGCGGTGCTTTGCAGGCTCAGAAACCAGGCAGTGGTGTGTCTTTGGGAGAAACGCAAGAGATTCATAGAGATGTGATGGATGTATAGCATGCTCAGTGAACTGATACAGACCGAGACAATGGGAACCCAGACCGGAATGTGTGTGAAAGTGTTGTGCAGCAAAATGTAAGGGAGGAGCAGACTGACCCCCACCAACATGATTTTTCCGAGTGTTTTCCAGTACAATTGCCAGTCTTTGGTCAGGAAAAACGAACCCGCCATCATTACGACCCAGCCGGTACCCGCCATGAGCAACATATACCATGCGCCGGTCAGGGGTTCAATCGCCGGAAAGTAGCTGCTCAGGCTGGATCCGAACAATGCCGTGATCAGTGAGGAGAGGAAGAGATGTAGTGTGAAGCGTGCCATGTGTCAATCATTTTAGCATATGTAGTGTGAAATTCTTTTCAAGTAAGTTGAGGCAATACCTGCTCACAAGAATGCCGACAATCGGCGGTATGCAAGCAAAACCATACCAGGCCATTTCAGGAATATGGAAGGCAAACAAGCTGATGAGGATGAGAAACAGGATGAGAAGAAAAGCATTGAACTTCAAGGTCCTTTTCCAAAGCTGCTGGCTCTTTTTGAGAGAGTAGCGTCCCTTTGCAATCCGCCAATAGCCATTTAGCAGGATCATACCCGGAATCACCAAGGGAATGCCATACATGCTGATCATCCCAATGATCGTGAGCGGTAGATTGAAGAGAAAAAAACGATGGGCCAGCTTTCGGATGCTTTGCAATGCCTTCGCCGGGCCATCTTTCTCTATATATCTAGTGTGTGGTTGCATGATTGCTGATGGGAGACGCCGGATTGAATTGATTTTCCTGCTTCTCACTGATCAGGCGAATCCCCAACAAGCCTACCCCCAGGCCAATGAAGCTCGGAATCATCAGTGGCAGCTCATTCAAACGAGGCAGGCCGCCTTCAGTGATGAATGACAAACAGAAAGCCACACCAATGCCATTGTAAACGGCTGTCCCAATCCAGGTCATCAAAGCGCCTTTGGCACTGGAATGATCATGGGCAATCATCACATAGAGGAAAAACAAAATGGCGCCTGGTATAACCACAGGATAGGCTGGCGGGAAGCATATTCCGACCAGCAAAGCTGGAATGTTTAGCAGATAGAATCCCAGGGCCAGAATCCGGGTGCCGGGGGTGAGTTTTTCGGTAGCAAAGCGGCGGGTGAGTTTTTCTGCTGTCAACATGGTCTGAATATTTAGCGTGAGTTCATTTTTACTTACGCGCAATATTTCAAAAAGTTCACAACTTTCAAAAATTAATGAAACTTACACGGAAAATACATTCTGTTGAAGATTATCCTTGACGAACGTAGAGACAGCCCACTTGCTGTCTCGAAAGGAAGATCACATCAAATGATGTCATACGTGTTTTGAGGCGCAAAGTCTTGCGTCTCAGTAGATATGGATTGGATCGTACGGATAGGTTAATTCTTCGCTCTGCGCTCAAACATTTTCAGCAAGGTGCTGAAAAACCAACTACGCTCAGCTTTGAGGGCAACTTCGAGAAAACGATCGGCTTGTCCGACGACATTGTGGAGGCTGGAAACCGAATCAACGAAGGTTTTGACTTCTGGTGTGCTGTGGTCCCCTTCGATTTGTTTGACCTCTTCAAGGACTCTCAAAACCGGCTTAAGCTCGCGCTTGCGGCGTTCCATGATCACTTGCTGGGCTACCTGCCAGATATCTTTCTCCGCAAAAAAGTACTCTCTGCGCTCGCCGGAGCGGTGCTCTTTCTTCACCAGACCCCAGTCAATCAGCGCCCGAAGGTTCATATTGGCGTTGCCACGGGAGATTTTGAGCTCTTCCATGATGTCTTCTGCGGAAAGCGATTCCGGAGACACAAGCAACAAGGCGTGTACCTGTGCCATGGTCCGATTGATGCCCCACTTGGAACCCAGGGTTCCCCATTCTTGGATGAATTTGTCTTTCGCTTCCTGCAATTGCATAGTACAAAGTTAGAAATTCCTTCGGTTTTCAAAAGTGACTGAAAGTACAATTTGATTACGGGATGCTAACGAAACCGAAACCGATAAGTTTTTTTACCTGATTGAAAACAAAAGGAAACCCCCATTTGCTGTAGGGACAAATGGGGGCCAAAAAAAATTAGGGGACTCGAGCACTTTGTGCGAGTCAACCCTAACCCTTGCTCATTCTTTACTTTAACCTGTTGAATCAAAAGTAGAAAAAGATGCAGCCTAAACGCGTGCTTTTGGCGTGAATGGTCATTTTCAGATCCTCATTTGCTGATTTTCTTTCATCGGTCTGCAATCTGTTTTTGAAGCGATTATTTTTGGGCAAAACTTTTACCCCATGCAGACTCAATCTTCAACCCAGGACGTGATGTCCACCTCCAAACTGACCGCTCGTATGGCTGCCAATCGTCAGGCCAGCCGGGACTTTGACGAGTGGTGTATCCGTCAATTACCAGAGCTGCCAATGCCGTCCCGCGTATTGGATCTTGGCTGTGGGACTGGTAAGCAATTACATCTCTTTTCGCCTCTGCTGTCTCCTCAAAGTGAGATTTGGGGCATGGACCTATCAGAAAAAAGCCTGTTGGAGCTGGAAACCAATTATCGCGGTGCAGCACAGCTCAAGATACGGGCTGGCAGTTTTGATGAGGCAGAGAGCTTCGCAGATATGGAGAAGGGGAGTTTTGACCTGATTTATGGGTCATATGCGCTTTATTATACCAAAAACCTCACGGCATTGATCAAAAAGGTCTTTCAATTGCTGAAGCCAGGTGGCGTCTTTTGGAATGTCTCTCCTTACTTTGGGACCAATGATGAATTTCTGCGCATCATCCGGCCGCTCCACGAAGTCGAGCCGTTCATGGATTATGTTTTCGATGAATTCCACCAGGACATTCTCAGGTTAGGCGAAACGGAGGGTTTTAGCAGTTCCAAGGCCTCTCTGCTGCGCAATGCTGTTTCCTTCCCTACGGCCGAAGCTTTTTTGACCTATCTCTCCAATTCCCTCTTTTACCGGGAAGGACATGATGAGGCCATTTTGTCGGCAGTCAATCAAGTGGTTCAGTCTGACGGGCAGTTTCGGGTAAGTAAAAATGTGATCTCCCTGCAATTGCGTAAATAAAATCGCTGTTGCTACCCAATCAGAAATACAGCCAGTATCCTCTGAATTTACCCTGCCCGTTGATTTCGAGGGCGGGTGCTGGAAGTTTAATAAAGTTGAGGGCTTGAAAAACGCCTTTCAGAAACTTAGACTTGGTCGGAATACGGGTCCAGTCAATGTCAGGTGAAATCAAAAACTGTCGGTATCGTTCGGTTTCCGGGATGACTGCCCCGCGCCAGGACGTGCGATTGGAAAACTCACCAAACATGCCATTGGCGCTATAGCCGAATGCCAGATTGATCCAGGGAGGGATCTTATCCTTCCAGACGTAATTGTTTAGGTTGGTGCTAAGCCAATAGGTGTGGCCGTTATAATCCAGAAAGAGGCTTTCCAGGCTATTGTCTCCCAGATACCCGTTTGCCTGTCGGGCGTAGAGTGAGCGGGAAAAACTGAATTTATACTGGAAGAGCTGTTTGTCAAATAAAAGCTCCTGCCCAACTACCAGAGCCGAACCCGCCGCATTGGCGGCCATGTCGCTCCATGAAAAGCCCCAACCTTCATATATCCCGTCAAAAATCTCAATTGGTGTTTGCATGATCAGGCCGACTGGTCCGCCGAATAACAGGGCTTTGTCTTTTGGTACGCCAGCACTCCTGAGCCATTTATAGCTGAGATAACTTTCAATGTATGCGCCATAAGCATGCCCCATCTTATCGATTTGCAGATAACCTTTGCTGTCATTATAAAAGTGAAAAGGCACCCGTTTGCTGTCTTTGTACCAGATAAACTGCAGATACGCCATGCTGCCGAGATACAGAGCAGATTCAGTGATGATGGCAGTCCGAAGTTTCTTTTTGTCAATGCGCGGACCAGTGGCCAGTAAGCTATCCTGCCCAAAGCTTTTCAGGATAAACAAACTGAGGATAAACAGACAGAGGGCAGTTTTTTTCATGGACGTGTATATGCCTGATTTGATTAAAGGCTTTCTCAGGCAACGTTTTTTAGCAGAAAATGGATGGCTGAAGGATAAGAGAATGGCATAAAAAAAAGGCGCCCAATGTAGGACGCCTTCCTTTATTTTGATCGGAAACGGATGTTTTAGCGACGTTTCCCTTTTCCTTTTCGTTCCTGCGCCCGTCTTTCTGCCCGGGTCAGCTTGCGTTGGGGCTGGTTGCCACCGCTGGCAGCTGCCATGACCCGACGTTCCTGTTCCATGCGGCTTTGGCGTTCCTGCTCCACCTCATCATGACGGGTTTTGAGCTTGGAGAAATCATCACGGCTGGTCTGTTCTACATTGCGTTGTTGATTGCCTTCAACATGCAGATCAGCTTTGAACAGCAATGAGAGAACTTGTTGATTGACTTCAGCCAGCATCTGCTGGAAGAGTTCAAAAGACTCAAATTTATACACCAGCAGTGGATCTTTCTGCTCGAAAACGGCATTTTGTACTGAGGTGCGCAGTTCGTCCATGTCGCGCAGATGGTGCTTCCATTTGTCATCGATGATGGAGAGTGTTGATACTTTTTCCAACTCATTGACCACAGCACGCCCCTGGGTTTTGAGCGCGTCTTCGACTTCCACAATGATGCGCAGCTGCTTGCTGCCGTCTGAGAATGGAATCAGGATGCGTTCAATCTGAGGGTTGTCTTTTTTAATACGGGCAATACCATTGTAGAGCGACTCAGAAAGTGCCCCAAACTTCCGCTGGTAGTATGCCTGGGCAGCATCATAAATCAGGTCAGCCAGAGCATCACGGCTTTTGTCATTAAGATCCTGCTCCGTTACTTCCGGATCGACAGACAGCAAGCGAATGCTGGCGAGGCGCAGTCCTTCGGCATCGGTCATGTCAATATGACTATCGACCAAAGCACCACAAAGGTCCAGCAACATATTGTCAAGGTCAACCTTGATTCGATCACCGTACAAGGCATTACGGCGACGACGATAAATCACTTCCCGCTGGTTGTTCATGACATCATCATATTCCAGCAGGCGCTTCCGCATGGCAAAGTTGTTTTCCTCTACCTTTTTCTGAGCATTGGAGATGGAGCGGGTGATCATGCCATGCTGAATCACTTCGCCTTCTTTCATGCCGATCCGGTCCATCACTTTGGATACACGATCTGAGCTGAAGAGACGCATCAGATCGTCTTCCAGCGAGACGTAGAACTGAGATTGTCCAGGATCTCCCTGGCGACCGGCCCGTCCGCGCAACTGGCGGTCAATGCGTCGTGATTCGTGTCGCTCTGTACCAATGATGGCCAGACCACCATTGTCCTTCACCCCAGCGCCAAGCTTGATATCGGTACCACGACCGGCCATGTTGGTGGCAATGGTTACCGCACCTGGCAGACCCGCACCAGCCACAATCTCAGCCTCACGTTGGTGTTGCTTTGCATTGAGGACATTGTGGGGGATCTTCCGGATTTTGAGCATCCGGGACAAAAGTTCTGAGACGTCGACGGAGGTGGTACCCACCAGGATTGGATTGCCCGCTTCCTGGAGTTTCACAATCTCATCAATGACGGCATTGTATTTTTCGCGCTTGGTCCGGAAGACCAGATCGTCGCGGTCATCACGGGCGATCGGACGGTTGGTCGGAATGACCGTTACATCCAGCTTGTAGATTTCATAAAACTCTGCCTCCTCCGTTTCGGCTGTACCTGTCATTCCTGACAGTTTGTGGTACATCCGGAAATAGTTCTGGAGGGTAACAGTGGCGAAAGTCTGGGTTGCTGCTTCAACTTTAACGGTTTCCTTGGCTTCAATGGCCTGGTGCAGACCATCTGAGTAACGACGACCGGGTAACACCCGTCCGGTTTGCTCGTCGACAATCATCACCTTGCCATCCTGCACGATGTATTCAACATCCTTCTCAAACAAGGTGTAGGCTTTCAACAGCTGATGAATAGCATGCAAACGCTCAGATTTTTCACCATAATCGCGTGCCACTTCATCCTTCAGCTTCAGGCGTTCTTCATCAGACAGTGCTGTATTGCCTTCAATTTCAGAAAGCTTACCCGCAATGTCCGGTAATACAAATAAATCGGCGTCTTCGCCTGAAGTTGCGATGGCTTCCCTTCCTTTATCGGTCAGTTCGACCTGATTGTTTTTCTCATCAATGGTAAAGAACAGCGGATCATCTGCGATGTGCATGTTCTTATTATTGTCCTGCATGAAGTAAGCCTCACTTTTGTTGAGGACAGCCTTCATGCCGGTTTCACTGAGGAATTTGATCAGGGCATTGTTTTTTGGCAGCCCGCGATATGCCCGGAACAGGGCAACCCCTCCTTCATCATTTTCATTGCCTTCTGTGATTTTCTTTTTGGCATCGGTGAGATATTGCGTCACCAACTGGCGCTGGCGGCGTACCAAACGCTCAATCCGCGGCTTCAGTTCATTGTATTCATGAACATCCCCACGTGGGACCGGACCGGAAATGATCAAAGGTGTACGGGCTTCATCAATCAGCACTGAGTCAACCTCATCAATGATGGCGAAGAAGTGCTTTTTCTGAACCAGATACTCCGGATGAGTGGTCATATTGTCCCGGAGATAGTCAAAGCCAAATTCGTTGTTGGTTCCGTAGGTAATATCGGAGCCGTAAGCTGCCCGTCGCGAATCTGAGTTTGGCTCGTGATTGTCGATACAATCAACTGAAAGACCGTGGAACTGGAAGATGGGGGCGTTCCATTCGCTGTCCCGTCGGGCCAGATAATTGTTGACCGTTACAACGTGGACGCCCATGCCGGCGAGGGCATTGAGGTATACCGGCAGAGTTGCAACCAACGTTTTCCCTTCACCCGTCGCCATCTCCGCAATTTTGCCCTGGTGAAGGACGGTACCACCGATCAACTGCACATCGTAATGGACCATGTTCCAGTCGATACGCGCATCTGCTGCGAGCCAGGAAGCCTTCCAAATGGCAGAGTGGCCACTGATTTCGATATGCTCCCGGCCTTCGGCCATTTCTCGGTCCCAGTCGGTTGCCGTGACGGTCAGCTGACCATTCTGGGCAAGGCGGCGGGCCGTTTCTTTGACCACGGCAAATGCCTCTGGCACCAATTCCAGTAGGATTTCATCCAAATGAGAATAGTGCTCTTTGGTGAGTTCGTCTACTTCGGTATATAGCTGATCTTTGAGGTGAATGTCCTCGGTCTCATCCGCTTTGCTGCGGGTCTCATCGATTTGTTGGACAATATCAGCGGTATATTCTGCAATTCGCTCTTTGAATTCAGCTGTTTTCCCTCTCAGTTCGTCATCCGAAAGATTGCTCAGTTTGGCATACTCGGTATTGACCAGCTCTATATAAGGCTGAAGGGCTTTAAGGTCCTTCTCTTTTTTGGAGGGGAACAGCTTCTGAAGAAAAGATTTCATCTGTTCGAAACGGTTATGTCAATCAATATATCAAAGGCCTTTCTGGATGATTTGCAGGAGCGCTTCATGCAAATGTCCGTTGGAGGCTAAAATTTGTCTGCCGTAAAGATAGTTATCTCCGCCGTGAAAGTCTGAAACAGTTCCGCCGGCTTCTCTTACCAGTAACATACCGGCTGCGACGTCCCAGGGTTTGAGATTGTGCTCAAAAAAAGCATCGTATCTCCCGCAGGCAACGGCAGCGAGGTCAAGGGCGGCGCTGCCCATCCGACGGATGGCGTGGGTTTTGTCCATGATCTCCACCACAGTGCGCAGAATTTTTTCAAGTTGATCCCGATCCATGGGCGGAAAACCGGTACCAGTCAAGGCCTGAATCAGTTCCGTACGCTGACTCACAGAGATCGGATTGTCATTGAGAAAAGCCCCTTTCCCTTTTGTTGCCCGAAACATATCCTGCGTTTCCGGTGCATAGACATAGCCCAGCTTTGCTTCATCCTCAAAGATCAGGGCCACACTGATACTATAGTGCGGCACGCCATGGGTAAAGTTTGTGGTTCCATCAATTGGATCAATGATCCAGGTGAACCCATTCTCACTGGGCTGGTTCTCACTTTCTTCATTGACGAAGCCGGAACCTGGTAGAATAAGTTTGCAGCCTTCCTTGAGCATTTTTTCAGCGGTCACGTCGACATAAGAAAAAGGATCTTTCCGGCCTTTAAACTCTACCTGATCATAGGAAAAGCGCGCAAACTCGGCGCTGGCAAACTGACCGGTGCGCCGGATCAGATGCTGGACTTTTTCATCAACTAGGACCAGATCTACGGTTTTCATGGAAATGAGAAACAATTAGGTGAAAACAATGTCGAATATCATTCCAGTGCCTCGGATTCTGCCGAATGCGCCGGGGAATTTGTCAAATTGTCAGGTTTGAAGCGGGTGCGAATTTGGTCAGCCCAGGCAAAAATCAGCATGATCAGTCCCAGCCAGAAAGCGATTTTTCCAATGAAATCACCATGACGGACATAAAAGGTCTCACCTGAGAATAAAGGAATCTGTCGGTCCTCAAAGTCTGCCACCCCATATTCAGTGGCCTGAAATATGTTGCCTTTTTCATCGGCGAATAGGGAGATGCCGGTATTGGCAGAACGGGCAATGGCCCTTCGGCTTTCGATGGAGCGAAGCGTGGCAAAGTGCGCATGCTGAATGTGGCCGGAAGACTTCTGCCACCAGCCATCATTGGTAATGATGCTAAACATGTCTGCGCCTTCCTGCACAAATTGGCGGGTATAATCTCCATATTCGGATTCATAGCACACCAATGAGCCTACTTTGACCCCTTTGTCCGTCACCATAAGCTTGATAGAGTCTGGTAAACCATAGCTCCCCAAATTGTCCGCCAGGTCAAGTTTGAAATCTTTCAGAAATATGAGTTTATCCAGAAAAGGCGTCCTCTCTACCATCGGAACCAACTTGGCCTTCTGAAAAGTCTGGGGAATGGTATCAACCCTGAGGAGAAAAGAAGCATTGCAATATTCATAATAGCCCTGCGGGAAATCCTGGCAGCTTTGGAAGAAGCGGTTGTAGCGTGGACGAAATTCCCGGGCGGAGTTCGGAATATTGGGGGCGTCTTCAGGATAATGCCGTACTTCAGTGAAGCCACATAAGATGGACAGATGTTGCAGATAAACTGTTTGCCAAAGGGGCTCAATCAATTCAGTTTGCCGCAGGCATTCCCGAAATATTTCTTTAGGGATGGAGGTTTCTGGGGTAATGACCAGATCGATGGTATCAATTCCGGGTTGGCGAATCAGACTGTCCATGATCTGAATTTGTCTGGAATAGGCAGATTGTTTCGTTTTCAGATAGGGATCGATATTTGGTTGAATCACCCGCACATTGATGGATCGATCGGATTGAAAGAAGGGCCGGTTTGGATTGAGGAGCCAGATATTCAGAATAAATGGGAGGGCGACCAGAACGAGTATACTCCCTGCGCTGATTGTTGTCAGGAGATTTTTGCGGTCCCGAAGACTTTTTAACAAAATAAATAGCAACACATTGACCAGCATGATCTGAAGTGAAATGCCAAGTGTACCAGTAATTTCGGTGTATTGAATGGCAGAGGGAAACAAGGTCATGCTATGCCCGAGGGTAATCCAGGACCAGGAGAGATCCCAGTTGAGATGGAGCCATTCGAATGCCAGCCAGAAAAAGACCAGTGCCAGTGGCGCCCAGTTTCTCAGGATGCTTTTTCTTACTTGTGTATATAAATAAATGGGAATGGTCATCAAGAATGGGTTGACCAAATTGGCAACCAGCCCTGCAACCAGATTGATAAGCGTTTCTGAAAAATCATCGGCTCCAAAAGCCGTCATCATCAGCCAATAACAGGTGCCCAGATTCCAAATGACGAAGGTGGTATAAGCATAGCGGAATACCTGCGCATTATGAGAAATGATTTGACGCCGATACAGCCATGGCTTACGGTGGAACCGCCAGATGAACTGAAGGGTGATAAACCGCCAAATCAGCACAAAAATCGCTTTGAAAAAGCCCCAGAATCGATCCTCAAAGGTTTTCTCTGGTGTTGCGTCGATGACCATTAACAGAGGAACGAATCCGATGTAGGCTAAAAAAGCG
>JBCBZF010000975.1:0-2772 GCA_039815525.1 Bacteroidota bacterium
CTCTGTCCAGCGATTTGGTTGGTTTTGTTTGGCGTTTGGTTATAATAAAATTACTAATATTTTTAGTTATTCAAACTCTTTTCTAAAAATTTTAGCTTATGCGTGCAAAAAAAATGCCCGGAGAATGATTCCGGGCATCAAAAAGAATGTTTTTGTTTCTATGGCAACCGATTGTTTTCGTCTGGGAAAACCACGGTTGGTGTAAACGTTTTGGCTTCTTCGGGCGTCATCTGTGCATAGCTGATCAGAATCACCACGTCGCCGACCTGTACCTTGCGAGCAGCAGGGCCATTGAGACAAATTGTCCCACTGCCACGTTCACCTGCGATGGTATAGGTTTCCAGGCGTTCGCCATTGTTGACATTTACAATCTGCACTCTTTCTCCCACCAGGATATTCGCCTCATCGAGCAAATCTTCATCGACAGTAATACTGCCTACATAATTGAGTTCTGCCTGCGTAACTTTTACCCGGTGGATTTTTGACTTGAAAATTTCTACCGTCATATCAAACTCCCTAAATCACTGGGCGAATGCCAGGCCATCTGCGGCCGGAAAGGACATTCACCCTTTCGTCTTTAGGACGAAAAAACACACAATAGGTGACGCGATCTTTAGCTGACCAGGGTGCCGACTGCTTCTCCCAAAACAATGCGGCGCAGGTTGCCAGGATCATTGATGTTGAACACCACAATTGGCAATTGATTTTCCTGACAGAGGGTAAAGGCAGTCATGTCCATGACCTTGAGGCGATTGCTGAGGACATCTGCAAAAGAGATGTTGTCAAATTTCTGTGCAGTGGCATCTTTTTCCGGGTCGGCAGAATATACACCATCGACACGGGTGCCTTTCAGGACCACATCGGCTTCGATCTCTACTGCTCTAAGACTGGCAGCAGTATCAGTCGTGAAAAACGGATTGCCGGTTCCGGCGCCAAAAATGACGACCCGGCCTTTTTCGAGGTGGCGAATGGCCCGACGTCGAATGTAGGGCTCACAGATCTTATCCATGGCAATGGCTGATTGCAGGCGAACCTGTAGGCCCTTATGCTCCAGTGCGTCCTGAAGCGCCATCGCATTAATGACCGTAGCCAGCATCCCCATATAATCGCTGTGGGCACGGCCCATACCCCGACTGGCACCTTGGATCCCGCGGAAGATGTTGCCACCGCCAACGACGACTGCAACCTCAATTCCCATTTCCACCAATTCGATGACTTGTTCGGCATAGATGTTCAGCATACCATGATCGATACCAAACTGTTTGTCGCCCATCAGTGATTCACCGCTGAGCTTGAGCAAGATTCGCTTGTACTTGGGATTCAGGTGACTCATAGGATTGTATAGTTCAAAAAAAAGAGAGTTGGTTCCAACTCTCTTTTCGGTAAAATGTAATGTCTTAGTTCGCGCCTAGTTGAACGCGTTTGAATGCGCTCACGGTGGCGTCCTTGCCAAGGTGCTCGGTAATGTGCTTCCCGACGTTCTTGGAGGTGTCCTTGACAAAAGCCTGGCTCAGCAGGGTATTTTCTTTGAAAAACTTATTCAGCTTTCCGAAAGCGATTTTGTCAATGATGTTTTCAGGTTTGCCTTCATTGCGTGCCTGATTACGGCCGATTTCCATTTCGCGCTCTTTCACTTCTTCAGAAACATCATCCTTGGAAATGGAGACCGGATTCATGGCTGCAATCTGCATCGCGACATCTTTTCCAACTGCTGGCACATCACCACCATCTACATTGGCAAAGGCAACGGCTACACCGATACGCGCACCTGGGTGAATGTAGGTTACAACAGAATCACCGGAAACAGTCTCGTATTTACTCAGATCAATTTTTTCACCAATCTTGCCCATCGCATTGGTCAGTGCTTCACCAATCTGCCCTTCAGCAATTGACAGGCCTTTGAGACCATCCAGGTCTGCAGGACGGTCAGCCAGTGCAACCGCAGCAATCTCCTGTCCCAATTTCTGGAAGTCCTCATTGCGTGCCACGAAGTCAGTTTCGCAGTTCAGTTCGATGAGGGCGGCATAAGTATTATCTTCATTCGCAGCAATGAAAACCGCCCCTTCGTTGGCTTCACGGTCGGCACGCTTGCTGGATACTTTTTGTCCTTTTTCGCGGAGGATTTTGATTGCTTTTTCAATATCTCCTTCGGCTTCGACCAGCGCTTTTTTGCAGTCCATCATGCCTGCACCAGTGGCTTGTCTCAGCTCATTGACTTGTTTCGCAGTTATCGCCATCTCTATTGATGATGTTGAATTGTGAATAATAGGTATGAAAAAATCGCTGCAAAGTTAGGAGTTTTTAGGCCAATGTGCAACCACTGGCAACATTCCCAACCCTCTCAGATGATGAATCGGATGATTGTTGCTTTGCCTCTCTGGGCATCTGTATATTGGGGCATGAAACGTGCCAAAAAGCTCATTTTACCGATCCTGCTGCTCGCATTGTTGGGGATTCAATTGATCCGGCAGATACGGGTTCACCTACTTTGGTAGATGATAATTGTGATGATGCACTGATTCCTACATTTGTTGATAATGGAAGCTTTAATGCTTGTGGAGGAAGTATCACGAGAACATGGTCAGTAGTTGATGACTGCGGTAATAGTACTTCTTTGGATCAAGTAATTACGATAGATCCCGCACCAAATCCAGTGATAACCATACCTAGCTTGGACCTTCCCCAATTCGCTTTCTAGCGACTGGGCTTCTTCTCGGTATTCGAACCCCTCTCCGGTGGTAATCAATAGAGAATCATCTGGGAGGAAAAGAA
>JBCBZF010000573.1:0-4767 GCA_039815525.1 Bacteroidota bacterium
CCATGCTTAAAAATCGTCTTCTTCCTCATCAATGAAGCTGGCTTTGAGGGCCATGATGTCCAGCGGTTCTTCCACCTCCGGCTGTTCGAGGATATGTTGGACCCGGCCGACCTGCCCGTCTTCCAGACGGACTTTGATGCCGCGCGGATGGTTGCGTGAATTGGTGAGGATTTGTTTCACAATGCCTTCGGTCAGTTTGCCGCTGGCCTGATCCTGCTTCAGCACGATTTGCACCAATTGCCCTGCTTTGATGTGGCTGCGTTTGGTCGGATTCATGGCGTGAAGGTAGGGATTCATGCTTATACACCTTTTCTATTGCCACTTTTTTCCCAAAAAAGTGGCACAAAAAAATCGAAACGGGCAAACCAAGGCCATCCCTAATTGCCATCCACCCCGCGCCCGTTTCATCGCCAACGCACTTTTCTCGTCCATCTAAATCTTTGCATAAAGATAGATGTGAGTAGAAAACTCAAACATGCTGATCGATCAGCACGGGATTGCCATCAGGATCGATGAGGACAATATTTGCTGGACCAGAGGTGCTTTCATCTGCTTCGCTGGCGAGTGCTACACCTTCGGCTTTGAGGTGTTTCTGGATGTCGCGTACATCATCGAATTCAGCCAACGGCTGCGCATTTTCATCCCATCCGGGATTGAAGGTGAGTGAGTTCCGCTCGAACATGCCCTGAAACAGTCCGATCAGGGCATTGCCGTTTTTCATGATCAGATAGTTTTGTTCGAGTGATCCGGCGAAGACGGTGAAGCCCAGCTTTTCATAAAAAGCTTTGGAGGCGTGAATATCTTTGACGGCAAGGCTGAGGGAGAAGGCACCGAGTTTCATGTGGATTGGATTGTAGGTGTGAAAAAGGAAAACCAGACCGGGCAGGGCGTGCCAGCACGATCTGGTGAAAAGTTAGGGAGACTTATTCGCTTTCAAAAGAATTAAAAGCGCAGTTTTCCCATCCGATAGAGATGTCGCTTCCGGGTCATGAAAACCAGCTGGTCATCTTTATACCGAAAGGATAGAGAGGGTAGGAAATAAAAGCCCTGCTGTTCTTCGGCCGGCAATTCTTTGGAGTAGACCGAACCGCCGCGATTGACGAGGGCGATTTCAGAAACTGCTTTTCTGGAATTGCCTTTTTTTACCAATTGACCATTGAAAACGACCCGCACCTCATCATCATCAATCAGTAATCGATAGGAACCGAATTTAGGATTGGTATCTCGCTGAATTTTGGGGACGCGCTGGTACCAGTCCAACTGTCCGTCTGGCCGATATTTGACCACCAGGACGTCCAGATAATAATGGTACAGCTCTGTTATCGTCTTCCAATCCGTATGCCCATCTGCATCATCAAAATAGTAGGTATAAGAATGTTCTCGCTGAAAGTATTCCTCCCCCACCAGCAAGATGCTGCCGTCTTTCATGATTTGGAAATAATCCAGGTACATGTGTTTCAGTAGAAAGGACGCAATGGAATTTTTCCCACTTTTGAGTTCATCAAGAAACGACTGCCCAAAAGGCGTGATTTCAAGATCAGTTTGTTGACCACTTCCTGGGTCCAGCGTAAAGTGAAAGCTACCTTTCAGTAAGCCGTCATATTCATAAAAGCCTGCACAGAGGATGTCGCCATTCTTCTTGAACCTGAATTTGATCTGCGAAATCCGCCCTTTTGACCAGGGAGGTAATTCGTATTCCCGCACTTCGGTACCATTTTTCCGATAGGCAAACAACTTGCGCACGGTGCGGTATGGCGTGGGGATGCCTTGTGCTTCGCGCGCTTTAACTTCTTCATCCGTGAGTGTCAATCTGCCATAGAGAAAAACATCGCCCTCATTGTTCAGGATGGTACATTTGATATCGAGGGCTTTCTCGGTGTAAGGAAAAATGACGCTTTTTCGCCATAATTCCTGACAGCGGCTATCCAGCAATATGAATTTGATGTACTCACTGCTATCGGCGGGTTCCTGATGAGATGTAAAAGCCAGAAACTTACTGCTGTCCGGCGAAATCAGGGTGTTGAAGCGTCCACGATTATTTCGTTTTTCTTCCGAAATAGAGAGGAGGACCTTCGGTTGTGTCAGCGGCTTAAACCGATCGTGATCCAGCCTTTCGACCATTAAGTAGTTTTTTTGCTTCTCTTCATTGAAGTAAGAAGTGAAAAAGAGCAGTTGATTCTGCAACATGAACAATTGCTCGAAGCTCCGCCCTCTGCCCCGATGGCGTAAGGACGCACGACCCTGAGAGACCACATTCAATTCCTTGTCATATTGGACGATTTTGATATAGTTCTTGGGCTTACCATTCACATAAGACATCAGGCCATAAGGTTCTCCATAGACAAAAGGATTGCCTTTGGAGGTGCCTGCCATGGCGACATTGGTCAGTGGGAATTCGACTTTCTTGCTGCCCCAGTCTACACTGGCAGAGAGGTTTTGAGAGAACAAATGGGCTGAGAGCATCAGACCACAAAAGAGAATAAAGTGTTTCATGAATACAATGCTTGGATGAGGGGAAACAGAACTACAGCCGGAATCCAATCCGGATGCTGTAAGGCAGAAAGAAGCGTTCGTCTACCGTGGTCAGTGTTTCGTCGAAGACGAAACGACGTCCAAATCCTACAAAGAAATCGAAATACAGTTTGGGACTGGCAGCAGCGTGATAGCCCAGCGTGGGACTGAATTCCGAGATCCGGTAGGTTTTACGGGTGCGTTGATTGTCGATCTGATAGATGCCTTCAAAGCGACGTTGATGGACATTAAAGGCGAAGTATAAGCCCTCCATGGCTCTTTGGGCGCCATTGCGATGTTGGGGATACCATCTCAAGGCAGCCCGCCAGCTAAGGCCATCGATTTCCCCACCATTTTCCAATGATTTCAGGTATCCGTCAAGGTCATACTCTTCACCCGTTAAGTCTCTTCGAAAGGCATAGATTTTTCCAATTCCTCCTTCCACCGACAAACCTCCCAGGAGATTCATTTCCATCAGGAGCGGGTAGCTCCCCTGATAAATATCATGTGGATCAAACTTGAGGATTAGGTTGAACCGGCGAAAAGCACCATCATCCAATGCTTCTTCGAGGCTCTCCTCCTGGGCAAAAAGCCCACCCACCGCAAGGCATGCGGCTGCAATCAAAAACAGTTTTTTCATACGTGTGCTGGTTGTGCGGTTTCACCATGTAACAGACAGCCTGCATGACATATCAAGCATGCCATGGTGAACAGAAGATGTGTGCTTAAACATACGGAATTTTCTCAGAAAAGATAACGCTAGGGTACGACATGGATCAGGCGTACCCTGACGTTTCTCGCTAAAACGTCAGCCGTCCAAAGCGATATTTTTTGCGCTTTTCAGCATAAACGAGCATGTTTTTGTTGCTGTACTGGATGGAAAGGCCTGGCATCATATAGACGCCGACATCCTTGGATTTGACCAGGGCGGTGCTGCTCATCTTGCCTTCGGCATCGAGCGTCACCATGCCCAGCCGCCCACGCTTGGAGCCAGTGAAGTTGCGCAAGTTCCCCTGACGATTGCTGGCGATGTTATCCTCGTGATCATTGAAGAGAAAGTGAAGCTTTCCGCCTTCGATCATCATGCGATAGGAACTGAAATCTCTGGTCCGGCCTTCCTGCCGTTTGGGAATGTTTTTGTACCATTCCACTTCTCCTTCCGGCCCGATATTGACCACCAGAATGTCGAGATAATGAAAAGTCGTATAGGTAGAGGTCTGTCCCTGCGAATTGGTCCGGGTATGGGTAATGGTGTAAAACTCTTCCCCTACCAGTACCATGCCGCCATCTCCTCTGACGATGAGGCGATCCAAATAGTAATTGGACAATCCCTTTCCTTTGTCAGTCCGGCGCTCCCCGATCATTTTACGCAAAAACGACTCCGCAAAAGGCGTGAGACGTTTGTTTTTCAAGTCGCCGGTTTCATTGTCAATGGTGAAGGTAAACATGCCTTTGAGGCCCTTCTTGCGTTCAGAATAGAATCCCCCACAGAGAATGTCCCCATTGGGTCCGATGCGATATTGGTAGCCGGAAATAAAGTCTTCGCCCAAATCAAGATCGTACTCTTTCTCTTCCGTCCCATTTTTGCGATAGGCCAGTAGTTTGTAGCGATAATTCGAACGGTCGACATTGCCATCCCGCTTCTTTTTGGCTTTGATCTCCGCCTTGGATTCACTGAGTCTGCCGGCAAAATAAACCTCTCCATTGTTGGAGACCTTGCGGGAGCGGACCCCAAACAATTTGTCCGAGTAGGGAATGGTGATGTCCCGTGTCCACAGCTCCTGCATTTTGCTGTCAAAAACGGCCACCGCGACGGTTTCCGAATCATTTTTCTGATAAGGCTTGTTGGCAAAGGCCATCACTTTAGAGCTGTCCCGTGATACTGTGATGTCAAAAGAGCCGCGGTTTTTACGCTTTTCTGCTTCAATTTCCATCAGCTTGATCGGCTCTCCTTTGGGTTGGAGACTCATGGGATCGAGTCGCTCCATCATCAGGTAGTTTTTGTTCTTTTTCTCATTGAAAAAAGAGGAGAAGAAATAGAGTCGTCCATCCAGCATGATCAATTCAACAAAGCGGCGAATTTTCCCCTGATAAGACAGGCTCAACTTCAGACTATTGGCCAGTTTGAGATCGCGGTCGTAGCGGCGGACTTCATATTTTATCTCACCCTGACAAATTTACCATCGGCAGAATGGGACCGCATTGCTCAACTGCGTTTATCGCCGCTATATGTTTCCGTTCATGCCACTGAGCCCC
>JBCBZF010001103.1:0-2377 GCA_039815525.1 Bacteroidota bacterium
TTCCAGACTCAGTGGTCAATTCTGGTGTTTTCATCCGCTGTAACAATGGAGATTCTATCGATGCGGTCAATTGTTACGAAATCAATATCTGGGATCAGCATGTAAATCAGGATTTCCGTACAGGCGCAATCGTCATGCGGCAAAAACCTCTGGCCCATGTGGAAACCATCGATAAGTGGAACACTTATGAAATCAAAGCCGAAGGCACACATATCGAGGCATGGGTGAATGGAGAACAAACTGCTGACTACCAAACAGAAGAAATCCATGCCGGGACCATTGCTTTGCAACTTTTTGGAGAAGGCAGGATTCGGTTTCGCAATCTCCAGCTTCAACCTCTCTGAATCGTATTGAATTTTCATTGATGATTGCGGTAAGAGACACCCGTCAATTTTGCGATTCTTACCACCTCACACAGTTTCGCAGATTTGACCAGACGGGAGATCATGCGAAAAACTGTATATTTCTGCCTCAATGTTATTCACATGATGCTTCGGACGCTGATTTTTGTATGTTTTGCCCTTTCGCTCGCCGCCTGTGATCACCAAATTGATCAGGAACAGGTAATCGAGTTGCCAGTAGAGCATGCCGCCTTCGAAGCCAATCCACAGGCAGTTCCCAAGCAAGCGGTCAAAACACTTGCCATCGGTGCCGAAGCACCTGACTTCTCATTACCAGGCGTAGATGAGCAATGGTACTCCCTCCAGAGCTTTGGAGAAGCGAAAGTTCTGGCCATTGTCTTTACCTGTAATCACTGTCCGACTGCGCAGGCCTATGAAGATCGTTTGATTCAGCTTCATGAAGATTATGTATCCAGAGGGGTCGCAATTGTTGCCATTTCACCCAACAGTCCACTGGGTTTGCTCTATGAAGAACTGGGCTATTCAGATTTAGGGGATAGTTTTGAAGACATGAAAGCTCGGGCAGAGGACAAAGCTTTCCCTTTCCCCTACCTTTATGATGGAGACAATGAAAAAGCCTCACTCGCGTATGGGCCGGTTGCAACCCCGCATGCCTTTGTGTTTGACAAGGAAAGAAAACTCAGATATGTTGGCCGTCTGGATGGCTCTGAAAAGCCGGGCACTGCACAGGCAGAGGATGTTCGGGCGGCAATTGACGCTTTATTGGATGGGCAAGTAGTCGAAACAGCAGAAACAAAGACCTTTGGCTGCTCTACCAAATGGGCCTGGAAAACCGATTACAAGAAGAAAGTAGAAGCAGACTGGGAGCAAAAAGAAATAAAGGTACATGCACTCACCGTCCCGGGCCTTAAGACACTCCTTCAAAACGAAACGGAAGAACTTCTCATGGTCAATGTCTGGGCCAGTTGGTGTGGACCTTGTGTATTGGAATTGCCAGATCTCGCCAAAGTATATCGCATGTATCAGGGACGGGATTTTCGGTTTGTCTCCATCAGTGCCGATAAAGCAAAAAACATGAAGGCAGCGCAGAAGTGTCTTGAAAAAGCTCATTTGCCGGCTGAGAACTATGTTTTTGATGGAGAAGATAAATATCAATTGATCGAAACCGTAGATCCAAACTGGACCGGTGCCCTCCCCTACACCATCCTAATTGAACCAGGTGGAAAAATTGTTTATGCCAAACAAGGGATGATCGACTTTTTCGAACTGAAAAAAGCCATTGTGGACCATCCTCTGATTGGGCGCTACTACTGATTCAGCCACCTGAGCCCCATTTATCCACGCGCACTGATCACAAAATGACGCTTACAGACGATTTCCAGCAAAAAAGTATCAGTTTTCCCTAAGTGAGAATTTTGAAACGATAATATTCTCACGCATATTTATGGTATGGATGAGCGCAGTCGAATCGTCAAAGAGGCTCTGAAGATGTTTCGTATTCACGGGGTACGTTCCGTGTCCGTGGATCGGATGACCAAGAGTCTCCACATCTCCCGGCGGAAACTGTACAATCTCTTTGCTGACAAGCAGGCTCTGCTTGAAGCATGCCTTGACCTGCATTATGCTGAAGAAATTGCTGAGTTTAAGCAAATCAGCGAAGCTTCAGACAACCAGGTTGATGCAATGTTTCAGGCCTGGGAAAGAGTTCTTGTGCGTGAATTACAGCTGAGCCCTAATTTCTACTACGACATCCTGCATTATTATCCTGAGCTGCGGGCCGCTGCCATCGAGCGACATGAAAATTTCAACCGAGCAGGTGCGACCCGAAGCTTTCAGGAAATGATTGACCAGGGCCTGGTCCGCGATCAATTCCGACCAGCCATTCTGGCCGAGACCATGATCTCATTTTATGAGAGCATTCTTGACCAGCGCTTATTCGAAAAGTTCCCGCTGCCGCCCCGTGCGTTTTTCCGTGAAGCCATGATGCCATTCTGGCTGGGTATTTTGACACCAAA
>JBCBZF010000755.1:0-3706 GCA_039815525.1 Bacteroidota bacterium
GGCGCAATCTTGATGCTGGAGTTGGAGACCTCTTTGATTTTTTCATTGAATATTGCTACCTGCCGCATATTTGATATGTTTTTTTCTTTACCTACAAATAAGCTGTCGATCCTTTGAGGGTTCTGCCAAAAGCACTGAGAATTCTGCCGTTGGGACTGAGAATGCTGTCGTAAATAGGCCAAAGGGCGATCTGAGGGCAATTTTCAACCTTACTTAGACTGGTTTGTTGCCAATGCCTGGAAGGTATCCATCAGCCTGTCGGGACCATTGCGAGCTGCGATTTCAACCAGAGATAAACGACAAAGTGTAAGCAACCTTTGGCTTCGGTTTGAAAGAGTTTGAACCGGTGGGAGCATTTGCTCGAACCTTGTGATGTTTTGAGCCGCATGATAAACCACTTCCTGTAAGAGTCGAAAAGCGTCTGGACTGAGGGGGGGGCGCCCCAGATAATTCTCCATCCGGCCTCCTGATCGATAGGCTGGATAGTTTTCCAAACCGATAAATTGGAGAAACCAGTCTGAGCGAAAATGTCCATATACCTTAGAGATTCCCATGTAATCGGCCAGTAATTCGTCGTACATATTGTTGGCCATGGAGCCAAAATAACGCAGGGTAAAAAAGTGGGTACATTCATGTTCCAGACGGATGAGACTGGAATGTTGGAGCCACTCGGCCGTTTTGAGACCAATCCGTTCTGCCGGGACGTTGCTATAGGCTTTCTCACTTAGGATGATCAATTTATCCTGATACAATGCACGATGGGGTAGAACTTTCTGACGAAAATATTGTAACCAATTTCCATTGGGATATTGCGCTTTCCAATTGGCTTGGATTCGGTGCATCCGGTCCCAGTTATTGATTCCCGTAATCATAGCTGCACCCATCGAAGAGGGGATTTTAGCTGGTTCATTCTTGAAGGATAAAGCCTGAATGATGCGGCAAAAATCTTCTGGCTCTGAAACCTGAAGTACTGGGATTTTACCTGCCACACTTTGATAAATGGACAAGTGAAGTGAATCAGGTGCTTCCAAAGCCAGGCCAGTAGCACTGGCCATTCCTACAGTTGATCTTCCTTTCAGGCAGGCATTGCGATAGGATTCAGTCTGACTGATGCCGGCCTGGATGGGAAAGCGAAACTGGACCAGGTGCTCGCGAAGGACCTCAAAGACTGAGCTTTCTGCTGCGTAGTCAACATAGGCTTCCCAACTGGTGACATATGGCTCGTCAGGTAAGGGGAAGCGGACTGGGTCGGGAAAAATTGACTCTCCAAAAGGAGGTGGGATGTATTCAGCTAACGCATTCACCATGGATTCCCTGGTGCTAAATTGCCGAAGAAGCTGCTGAGTTGATTGCATATGGATGGCGGCATTCAAAAGGAACCGCAGCCGGATGTCTGGCCTAGAAGCCAGCACATGCCGTGCTGCGGTTTATCTATCATCACATCAATAATTGGGATTGGGTCAGGCAATTTGACGCTTGGCCAGGCTGGAAAACAGCCCCCCCTGATCCATTAACTCCTGGTAAGTACCGGACTCGACAATCTGGCCCTGATCCATGACATAGATCCGATCAGCATTGATCACAGTGCTGAGACGGTGTGCAATGACAATACGGGTAGCCTGGAGACGGTCGAGGCTTTCCGACACAATGTTTTGCGTGCGATTGTCCAGGGCACTGGTCGCTTCATCCATGAAGAGCATACGCGGCTTGTGCACAATGGCCCGGGCAATCATCAGTCTTTGGCGTTGACCACCGGAAAAGGTGCCACCACCCTCACTGATAACAGTGTGCATTTCCATGGGCATTTGTTGGATATCTTCGTCCAGACCCGCCATACGAGCTGCTTCCCAGGCCGTATCCAGTCCCAGATCTGAATTGCCGACAATGTTTTGATAAATGCTTCCTTTCATCAACGATCCATTCTGCAGGACCACTCCAACCTGTCTGCGCACAAGATCTTTGTTGAGGGACTCAAAAGCCTGACCATCATAGTAGACTGAACCAGACTCAGCTTCCTCGAACCCTAGCAGAATCCGCATAACAGTGGATTTGCCTGAACCAGATGGGCCGACAAAGGCTACCATCTCTCCCGGTTTGATGCGCAATGAAACATCTTTTAGCACCAACGGCTGATCTTCTTCATAGCGGAAGTTGATGGAGTTGAGTTCGATTTCTCCTACCAATTCTCCCGGATCAGCACTGTTGCCTGTAGATTCTGGAACTGCCTCCAGAATTGGTTTTACTCTTTCATACAATGGCACCATGTTGAGCGAAGAAATCATGGCAAAACTCAGATTGAGGCAATCCCGGAGGAACTGCCCAAAAGCAGAGACGAAGGCCATGAATGCGCCAACAGAAATTAGGCTCCGTTCCAGGACATTGGCGGTTTGCATCCAGTAAAACAGAAAACCAAAGAAGAAGATTCGGGTGAGCAATGGATATGTACCATTGAAAACCTCGACGAAGTTCTGATAGTTTCCAGAGCGAAAGCCAAGTTCCTTTAAGTCTGCGAAGCGATTGGCCCAGAGAGAAAATACCCTTTTTTCAGCACCTGTTACACGGATTTTTGTGATACCATTGAGAAATTCGAATAAGAATCCCTGAATGTCCCCTTGTGTATCGGCAATCTGACGGTCATAGCGTAATTTGAGCAAGCCAATGCCAGCGATAAAGACAATGGCGACCAGACCCAGGCCGATTCCAACCCATGCCAGACTGGCATCATAGTAAAACAGGAGTCCCAGGTTGACAAAAGAGAACGCACCACTTAGCACTGCAGTCAAGACTGTATTCGACAGAATCTGCCGCAGACTATTGATCCCAAGGGCTCGCAGCGTCAGATCACCAGCGGCAAACTTACGATAGAAGGTAACCGGCAGGCGTAGCAGGTGATCCATGAGGGCTGCCTGGACATTGATATTTGACTTGGTCTCTATCCGCAAAAGTAAGGTGCCTTGCAACAATTGTAGCATGGCTGAGACCACGCCGATGAAAAACATGATGATGAAGACTTCAAATAAAAAGCCCCGATCAGCCTGCGGAATGACATCATCAAACAATACGCCTGATAAAATGGGTGTGAGCAGTCCAATCAGACTGCCTGCCAGTGCTGCGATGATGATGTATAGAGCATCCTTCTTAAGACCCTTGATGGCAAAATTCCAGATTTTTTTCATCGAGGTCATACGCTCATCAAATGCGTAGAAGAACATATAAGCCAGTGGCTCAAGTTGTGCCGCCACTTCCTCTGTTACCTCGATGCTGCTCCTGGTTTCAGGGTCCATCATCACATAAAGGTCATGAGATTTTTGGATCAGGGCGACTGGCTTTTTCTCCTCTTGGGTAAAGGCAAGGAGGTGACCATTTTCATCTTTCCACCATTCTCCCCTCAATACAACTTTCCGAATTCTTGCATTGGACACCTGACCGATGGCAAAGAGTTGGTTGACAGTGCCGCGCGCATTTTCATCCAAATGTTTGGGCGCTTCAAAGTCGAAACCTACCTCATTTCCGATCAGTTGACAAGCCGCCAATAGATGGTCATCAGTGTGTACCTCTGAGAAATCCAGGGCTGGCTTATCGTCGCTAACGATCCCTTTCAGCTTGCCAAGACTTCCAGTGATGGTACGCTCTTCTGCAGTAAGCTTCTGATCAAGGTTTTTTTCTACCTGTGCGTAGATGGCATGAAACTGCTTTTCAATTTTAC
>JBCBZF010000123.1:0-9648 GCA_039815525.1 Bacteroidota bacterium
GCAGATGGATTTGGGGTGTTTAGGATGTAGGTAGGTGTCAGGAGAGAGGGGACAGGAGAAAGTACCAAATTAGAAGTTGATAGGAGAAAGAAGCGAATCATGATCAAGAATTTTAAGAATCTGGAGATCTGGAAAAGGAGCAGGAAACTGGTTCGGGATATATACCTTTTGACTGATTTGCTTCCCGAACACGAGAAGTTTGGTCTTGTGAGTCAGATGAGAAGGGCTGCTATTTCAGTCCCATCAAATATCGCTGAAGGTTGTGGGAGAAGGCATGAAAAAGATCTTATCCGTTTTCTGGGCATCTCAATTGCGTCTTTATGTGAATTAGAAACGCAGTTGTATCTCGTCATAGACCTGGATTTTGTTGATGAGTCTTCCATGACAAATGAATTAAACGAGATAGTAGAAATACGAAAAATGATCAGTGGATTTATCAAATCAATCGAAAGATGAGCATAAAGCACTCTCCCCTGACACCTCTCTCCTCTCTCCTGATTGCCAATCGCGGAGAGATCGCCACGCGCATCATCCGGACGTGTCGGAAAATGGGGATTCGCAGCATTGCGGTGTATTCAGAGGCGGATCGGCAGGCGCCATTTGTGCGCTTGGCTGACACTGCGGTTCATATCGGTGAGAGCAGTCCGGCAGTCAGTTATCTGGATCAGGATAAAATCATCGAGGCTGCCAAAAGAACCAAAGCAGATGCGATTCATCCCGGCTATGGCTTTTTGTCTGAAAATGCTGGCTTTGCCCGCCGATGTGCAGCGGAAGGGATCATGTTTGTGGGGCCACGACCAGAAGCGATTGAAGCAATGGGCTCCAAAGCCAGTGCGCGGGAATTGATGATGCAGCATAAAGTTCCGGTTGTACCGGGCTACGAAGGCGAAGACCAAAGTCTTGCGACCCTACAAGCAGAAGCAGAGCGGATTGGCTTTCCGGTTTTGCTCAAAGCCGCTGCTGGTGGAGGCGGAAAGGGCATGCGAATCGTCCATGCTGCTGCTGGAGTCAAAGCTGCGATTGACGCCGCAAAAAGAGAAGCACTGTCTGCTTTTGGCGATGATCGCATGATCGTGGAAAAATACATCGCTTCTGGCCGTCATCTCGAATTTCAGATTTTCGGAGACCAGCATGGCAAGGCCATCCATCTACTGGAAAGAGAGTGCTCCATTCAGCGACGCTATCAGAAAGTCATCGAGGAAAGTCCTTCCCCGGTGATGGATGCAGCCTTGCGCAGCAAGATGGGAGAAGCCGCGGTCCTGGCCGCCAAAGCCTTGCAATACGACAATGCCGGAACGGTAGAATTTATCTATGATGACCGGAGTGGGGATTTCTACTTTCTGGAAGTCAATACCCGTTTGCAGGTCGAACATCCGGTTACAGAAGAAATTACCGGTCTGGACCTGGTAAAGATGCAGATTGAATCAGCCCAGGGATATCCACTTAGCCTTTCGCAGGAAGATGTAGTGGGAAATGGTTACGCGATTGAGTGCCGTCTCTATGCTGAAGATCCTGAAAATGATTTTCTTCCTGTAACGGGAAAAATTGTTCGATTTGAGGTGCCGGAAGTGGAAGGCTTACGGGTGGAAAGCGCGATTGAAAGTGGTTCGGAAATCTCAGTTTTTTATGATCCTATGATCGCAAAACTGATTGTCTGGGACCAAAACCGTGCCTCAGCTTTGCGCAAAATGCAGTATGTGCTGCGTAACCTGATTTGTCTGGGCATGACCACCAATCAGCGTTTTTTGCTAGATCTGATGTCCCATCCTGATTTTCTCCCCGGTCAGTACAACACCCATTTTATTCGGGATAAAATGACGGACACGGACCAGAATGATCAGGCTCGATATGAAAAAGCCTTGATCGCGGCAACTGTGTATCGTTGGTGGAAACGAGATCAAAAACGCCCTTTGCTGGCAGGCATGCCTTCGGGTTGGCGCAACAACTTCTACCAATCGCAACAAGATAGCTTTTTTCTCCCCCATGAAGAAGATGCCACAGTTTGGTATCGACAGCAGCATGATGGGTTTGCGGTAACGGTAGGCGAAAATCAGTTTGCGGTTTCTATTCAGCATGTCGCTGGAAACGAGATTCGCCTCGAAATCAATGGCCAGCAACATCAGTTTGAACTGGCTGAAAGTGGAGATGATCTTTTTCTCCAACATGAAGGCACTGGCAGCATTCATTTACAGGTGAAATCCCGTTTTCCTGCTGCGCAAGCTGAAAAAGTAGCAGGAGGCTACGAATCTCCTATGCCGTCGCAGATTGTCAGCGTATTGGTGGAGGCAGGGCAAACTGTCAAAGCTGGCGATGCTTTATTGGTATTGTCCTCAATGAAAATGGAGAACACCATTACGGCCTCCGAAGGAGGCGTGGTGGAAGAAATCTACACCGAGGCCGGCGCCCAGGTCCCCGCCGGATTTTTGCTACTCAAAATCAATTCTGAATCCTGAGACATGAATCTTTATACCGCTGAACAAGTCAGCAAGATATCGGAAGAAACTTTTGCCTTTCTGGAAGTAGAAATCCAGGGGCACGTACTGTTTGTGACCCTTGATCGGGAAGCGAAGAAAAACGCCCTCCATCCGCAGATGGTCAATGAATTGGCCTTTGCCTTTCAGTATGCCCACCTGACCAAAGAGATTTGGGCAGTGGTGATTGCTGCCAAAGGCAATGTGTTTTGTGCAGGCGCGGACCTCAAAGCATTTGCCGGAATGATTACGCCCAATGATTCGACCATCCCCAAGCCGGAAGGCGAAATCCTGATTGGGGAGCTTTTCAATAAAATTCATAAACCCATCATCGCAAAGGTGACCGGCGATGTGTATGCTGGTGGTTTCTTCTTTCTGGCTGGCAGTCATATCGTATTGGCGCAGGACAATGTGAGATTTGGTTTGCCGGAAGTGAAAAGAGGCTTGTATCCGTTTCAGGTGATGGCTTCTCTGATGAAGGTGATGCCTGCCCGCAAGGTGATTGACTGGTGTATCCGCGGCTACAAGCTGCCGGTGGCAGAAGCGGAGCGTTTCGGACTGGTGACAGAGGTGGTATCTCCGGAAAGGATTGATCAACGCACGGAAGAAGTGATTACGGAATTAACTGCCAACAGCCCTTCTGCCATCCGCATGGGTCTGGCGGCTTTTGATCACATTTCGCCTTCTGCCGCTGAGCATAAGTACCTAATGGAAATGCTTCAGCAAACGATCATGACGAAGGATGGACAGGAGGGGCTAAAAGCTTTTCGGGAGAAGAGAGAACCCAAGTGGGTTGGAGAATAAGTTTATAAACGCAAAGACACGAAGACGCAAAGGTTTTTCACTTCAATTTTTGATCCGCATAAATAGTGTGTAAACGCAAAGATCTATGAGCCGAGAAAAGTTAAACCAGCTGTCTAAAAAAATTATTGGAGCTGCAATTGAGGTTCATCAGGAGTTGGGGCCCGGCTTATTGGAATCCGTTTATGAACATTGTCTTGAAGCAGAACTAAAAGCAAGAAAAATACAGGTTGCCAGGCAGGTCCAGCTACCGGTGGTTTATAAAGGAGAAGCCTTAAAGAAGGATTTTTTCATTGATCTTCTAATCGAGCAGGAAATCATAGTTGAGTTGAAATGTGTTGATGTGGTTTTACCTGTTCATGAAGTCCAACTAGTAACTCATTTGAAACTGGCAGATAAACACCTCGGCCTACTGCTCAACTTCAACGTCCCTATGATGAAGCAAGGGATTATCCGAAAGGTCAATCAATTCTAAAGCGGCTTAAAACCTTTGCGCCTTTGCCTCTTTGCGGCCTGCCCTGTACTCGATACAGGGTTCATCCCAAACTTGATACCGGATCTGGTCCGGCACGGCCTTCGGGATTGATTCTACATAAAAATCGACTGACAACTACTTATGAAAAAACTCATACTATCCGCGGCTTTAACTGGTGCTGCTACCAATCGCAGCCACTGCCCCCATATTCCCTACACCCCACAGGAGTTAGGTGAAGAAGCCAAACGTGCGGTTGATGCCGGGGCCAGCATCGTACACATTCATGCCCGTGAGGACAATGGTATGCCTTCCTGGCGACTGGAAGTCTTCGAACAGATCCACGAAGAAGTACGCAAACGCTGCCCGGAGGTGATCATCAATTATTCCACTGGCGCAATCGGTATTTCTGATGAGGATCGCATTCGCCATGTCACTGCCCTCAAGCCAGACATGGCCGCCTTCAACATGGGTAGCATGAACTATGCGATCTACTCCAAGAAGCAAAAGCAGTTTTACTGGAATGGGGTATTTGAGAATTCTTTTGACAGCATGCAGTTTTTCGTCAAAAGCATGAACGAAGCCGGTACCACGCCGGAGATGGAGTGTTTTGACACCGGACATATCCGCAATGCCGTCCCCTTGCGGGACATGGGCTTGATTCCTGACAATGCCTGTTACAGTCTGGTGATGGGGGTAATGGGCGGTATACCTGCCTCAACTGAAAACCTCATTCATCAGATCAAACAAGTGCCGGATGAGGCCTACTGGCAGGTGATTGGCATCAGTCGGAAGCAATGGCAATTGGCCGCAGTGGCCTGTACCATGGGAGGCAACTTCCGGGTCGGTTTGGAAGACAATTTTTATCTGCCCAATGGAGAGATGGCAAAATCCAATGGCGAATGTGTGGAATGGGGCGTCAAACTGGCCAACATGATGGGACGCGAGATTGCCAGCATAGCTGAAACCCGCACCATGCTCAATATTCCTAAGCGGACATAAAATGAATATTTTCCTCCCCGAAGCTGTAGAGTTGCAATACCTTGCGGCTCCAAATGAAAACAAAAACGATGTTCCAGAATACCTTATACAAAGATAAGATTGCGCTCGTTACCGGTGGTCGCAGTGGCATTGGCTTCGCCATCGCCAAACAGATGCTCCAATTGGGCGCGACAGTTGTCATTGCTTCCCGCAAAGCAGAACCCTTGCAAAAAGCAGCAGAGGAACTTTCTGCCTTCGGCAAGGTCGATCATCATGCCTGCGACATCCGGCAGACCGAACAAATCCGCGAACTGGCAGCGCATATCAAAGAAAAGCATGGCCGACTGGACATTCTGATCAACAATGCCGGCGGGCAGTTTCCAGCTCTGGCAGAAATGATCAATGACAAAGGGTGGAATGCGGTGATCAACAACAATCTCAATGGGACATTTTTTATGACCCGTGAGATGGCCACGGCTTTTTTTATCCCTCAAAAGGAAGGGGTGATTGTGAACATCATTGCGGATATCTTCAATGGCTTTCCCGGAATGATCCATACTGGTGCGGCCCGGGCAGGCGTGGAAAACATGACCAAAACCCTTTCAGTCGAATGGGCGGAGCACAAGATCCGAATCAATTGTATTGCACCCGGTATCATCGAGTCTTCCGGATTGGACAATTACCCCGCTCAGATTCAGGAGATGTTCAGTGAAGCACGAAAAGCCATTCCTGCGGGTCGCTTTGGTACCGTTGAAGACATTTCCAATTCCGTCTGCTTCATGGCCAGTCCATTGGCGTCTTATGTCAATGGCACCACGCTCTACGTCGATGGAGCCAAGCATCTGCACTACGACACCATGGGCTTGCCCAATGTGATGAAATCATTTATGTAAAGAAGGTGCGAGAGACGAAGTGCAGGCTGCGAGGATCATTCGGTCTTGAAACCCGCCCCTCGTCCCCCGCGCCTCGTTCCCCAAACCTCTCACCTCCCCAATTATGCAAACCGTCCTCATTACTGGTGGATCCAGTGGCATTGGCTATGGATTTTCACAAAAATTTGCTGCGGCCGGCTATCGTCTGCTGTGGGTATCGCTGCCTGCTCAGGAATTGGCCGATGCCAAAGCCCGCCTGGAAGGCGAACAGTCCGGCGTAGAAATTCATACGCTTCAGAAAGACCTTTCACAGGCAACTGCTGCGGCTGAAGTGATGGCCTGGACCAAGGAGAATGGCTGGACCGTTGATGTTTTGATCAACAATGCCGGCTTTGGGACCTATGGTGTCCTTTGGGAAACAGACTTGGCGCGAGAGCAGGCCATGATTCGCCTCAATGTTATGAACCTGTACACCATGACAAGGCTTTTCCTGGACGAAATGCTGGCCATAGATGAAGGAACCATCATCAACATCAGTTCCAACTCTTCTTTTCAGCCCGTGGCGCGGATGAATACCTACGCTTCTACCAAGGCATTTGTAACGCATTTTTCCCGAGGATTGGAAGAAGAATTACGGATGCGAAAGGCGAAGGTGAAAGTGATCACCATTTGTCCGGCTGGAATCAATGACACGGCTTTCAAAGCTTCAGCGAAAATGGAGGGCGTGAAAACATTCTCCGGTCTTGCTTTTACCACCACCCAGGAAGTCGCCAATGATGTATGGAAGGCCTTTCAGAAACAAAAATCATTTCAGGTGAGTGGCTGGAAAATGCGCTTCCTCTATGCGGTCCGGAACTTGATTCCGTATGGGATTCAGCAGGCTTTGGTCCGTCGGGAGACGGAGCGGGGGTGAGAAGATTAGATCTGAATTCAAAAATAATCAGATGACATTGGATCTTAAATCCAGAATCATCAGTTTTTGACCCTGAAAAACTGAATACGATGGTCGATATGACGAGAGGAAATCTGTCAATCCAGGAATTCGATTCCTGATTCTATAGGTTTTTTGTGTCACGTGTCATGCTTGCAAAGAATCCTCGTACCTTTGCCTCAAGACCTCTGATACTATGAAATTCTCAGATCTCCCCATTGCACCCGAACTGGTCAAAAGCCTGGAACATCTGGGATTTAAGCGACCGACTGATATTCAGTACAAAGCCATTCCTTCGATTCTGAAAGGGGAGGATGTATTGGCCATTGCGCAGACGGGTACAGGGAAAACCGCGGCTTTTGCCATTCCGGTGATCCATTTGCTGCATGATCACAAAAGCTCTAAACGGGTTGAAGGCATCCGCTGCCTGATCATGGTACCAACCCACGAACTGGCCATGCAGGTAACGGACGTTTTTCATCAAATCGGGCAACATACCCGGGTCAAAAGCTTTGGAATTTACGGTGGGGTAGAGCAGGACCCGCAAATCGAACAATTGCAAAAAGGCATTGATGTTCTGGTGGCGACACCGGGGCGGATGTTTGATCTGGTCAGTCAGGGATATCTGGATCTGAGCACGGTACAGATTCTGATTCTGGATGAGGCTGACCATATGCTGGACCTGGGCTTTTACAAAGACATCAAGGATCTGCTCCGTCATCTGCCCCGTAAACGACAGACGCTGTACTTCTCTGCCACCATCAATGATAAAATCAAACGCCTGGCCTATTCACTGGTGAAAAATCCGATTCGCATTCAGATTTCGCCTAAAAATCCAGTGGCCAAAAATATTGACCATGCACTGACATTCGTGGAAATGGATGACAAACGCTTTTTCCTCGAGCGCATCATCCGTGAAAATCCTGATCGCAAAATCCTGGTCTTTGTCCGTACCAAAGTACGGGCCGAACGAGTCGCCAAAGCCATGGCACGGGTTGAGCTCAACAGCATGACCATTCATGGAGACAAAGCCCAAAATGCCCGTAGCAATGCCTTGCATGCATTTCGTGATGGGAAGACGAAAGTCCTCATCGCCACCGACGTCAGCGCCCGCGGCATCGATATCCCTAAAGTGGATTATGTCATTAATTACGACCTGCCCGAACAAGCTGAAAATTATGTACACCGGGTAGGTCGGACCGGACGTGCCAAACACCGTGGACAAGCCCTTTCTTTCTGTAGCGAAGCAGAAAAACCGATTCTGAAGAAAATCGAAAGCTATCTCGGACATGCCATCGAACAGTTGGATGTGGACTTCAAAGATTATGAGGAAACCATCCAAATGACGCAGGGGCATGGCAATGATTGGAAAAGTCTGCTCCGTGAAGCAGAGAAAGAAGACCAAAAGCGGAAAAAGAAACGGCGTTAAATCAAGGATAGTTTATTTTGATTTATGGTTATTTTTAGCAGTTTGAAACATTTTTTGGTATGAAGAGTACCATAAATGATTCCATTCATCCTTCCATCAAGTCTGTGTACAGGCGAACATGATTATCACAGCTAAGCTTAGGCAGATTGTATAGGGGTACTGTACCGCAATCCTCTCGAACAAAAGAGTTGTATGCCATTTGAAATCATCAATGGATGATAGGAATCTTGTATTGCAAGCGTCTTCCTTTTTTAACCACTAGAAGTCTTTTCCTATGAAACAAGGATCCCAAGCCGAAAACAAAATCCGCATTCGAAAGCGCAAACGATGGAGACGTTTTTTTACGCCAAAGAGAGTCCTGGGTGCAGGCATCATCATCGTAAATATTTGCCTGATTACCGGATTGATTTGGTACACAAATAAAGAGGCTGATCCAACCTCAGGCTGTGAGGAGTTGAACATGATCTCACAAACCCACGCAAGGATTAACGGAGCCATTGAGAATCTGATCATCGATGAAGAAGAACGCGAAATATTGAAGATCATGGACGCCCAATTACAACAGTATAGCAGAAGAGCAGATTTTTGTGAGAGCAAGGAAGCCCGGGAAAATGCCCGTCTGGAGATACAATTGGTCAACAAAAAACTGGAAAGCCATGAAAATTAATGTGTTGCTGTTGGTATTGGCGGGGATGCCTCTTTTCCTCTTGGGACAGAAAGAGAAGAACACACCTTTTACCAAGTTGTATCAGCGGTATGAAAAGATGAAAAGCCTTTCTGAACAGAAGCAGGCTGACATTATCAGCCTGAAAAGACAGCTCGAGGAATTAGGGAAGCGTGAAATCACTGACAGAAAGTCAAAGGAGCGCCTGGAGGAAGCAATTCAGGGTAAAACGGCGGAGATCTTTATTCTGCGGAGCCAGCTGTCAGATTTAATGTTTGAATACAATCAGCTGTTGAAAGAGGTAAAGCTACTCTCTGATAAAAGTGAAAGGGCAGAACAAATCGTTTTTGAATTAGAGCAGGGAAAAGTAAAACTGACCCAGGATATCAAAAAGATGAATCTCAAGGTTCAATCGCTGACTGACAGTCTCACGCAGGCAAACCGGTCAAATGAGTTGCTCATCGCGAAGAACCGGGCTTTGGCAAAACGTGTGGATGAACTTCTCAATGTAAAGCGAAGCATTGCCTTTGCAGAGGTTGCCGGTCAGGCGCCCTACGGATACAAGGTCAGTGTTTCTTTTGGGAAGTTGACAAAGGGAAACACCCTGTACGTGGGCGGCCAGATGGGCATTGCAGGATTGAAAAGTCGTTTGGATTCCCTCGATGTGACAATGGTCCCATTTAGCGCACAGGTTCGGGTGCCCATTACGAGGAGGAAATTTAACTTCCAGTATCTTGATCCCGATGAATCTCCTTTTGACAATGTGAAATTCTTTTTTTCCGTTGAAGCTGGCTATACTCTGTTGATCTCTCGCAGAAATATAGGCTTCAGTAAATACAATCAGGGAGGCTTGAACTTTTCAGTAGGAGTTGGGGGTATTTTGAGCGCCACTGATAATGCAAATCTATTTGCCATCATTGCCTGGAACAATCAGCAGCTGACCAAGAAAACCCTGGGCTCATTTGAAAGCAGAGTTTTCAGCACATTTAATGTCGGGTTGGGAGCAAATTTTTGATTGAACAGCAGC
>JBCBZF010000850.1:0-3227 GCA_039815525.1 Bacteroidota bacterium
AAACAGCAACACCTATTATCTCTCAGGATTGGACCAGGAAGAAGTGATTCTGGTATTGTTTCCGGATGCGCCGCTGGAGAAGCAGAAAGAGATGCTCTTTATTCGTAAAACCAACGAACATATTCAGATCTGGGAAGGCTGGAAGTACTCAAAAGATGAAGCAAAAGAAGCATCTGGGGTAAAAAATGTTATGTGGTACGGGCAGTTTGAAGACAATCTGCGACGCTTGCTTCCTTTTGCTGAGAAGATCTATCTGGATATCAACGAAAATGAGCGGGGTGGCTCCAAAACACCTACTGCGGCTCACCGTCTGGCCCAGATGTTTCAACGTGATTTCCCTGCACACCAAATTCGTCGCGCCTTTCCCATTCTGGCTGATCTACGTGCCATCAAGTCGGAAGAGGAAATTACGCAGATGCAAACCGCCTGTGATATCACCGAAAAAGCCTTTCGCAGAGTGTTGGGCTTTGTCAGGCCCGGTGTCCACGAATTCGAAATTGAAGCAGAGATACAACACGAATTCCTGCGAAACCGGGCGACTGGACCTGCCTACAGCTCGATCATTGCTTCTGGAAAAAATGCCTGTGTACTGCACTATGTCGAAAACAAAGCAGAATGTCAGGATGGAGAGTTGATCCTGATGGATTTTGGCGCAGAGTATGGCAATTATTCTGCTGATTTGAGCCGCACCATTCCGGTCAATGGTGTCTTTTCCCCACGGCAAAAAGACGTCTACAACGCCGTACTGCGGGTGATGAAAGCCGCACGTGAGATGTTGGTGGTGGGCAATAATCTGGAAGATTATCACAAATCAGTGGGTGATTTGATGACCAAAGAGCTCATTGGGTTGAATCTGATTACCGAAGAAGAGGTCAGCAAAGAAGACCCTGACTGGCCAGCGTATAAAAAATATTTCATGCACGGGACTTCCCATTTTTTGGGACTGGATACCCATGATGTCGGCAATCGCTACGCGCCTTTTGAGGCGGGAATGGTCTTTACCTGCGAGCCTGGTATTTATATTCCCGAAGAAAATCTTGGGGTCCGGATTGAAAATGATATTCTGATTACGGCTGATGGCCCCAAAGATTTGATGGCCAGGATCCCGCTTGAAGTGGATGAAATCGAGAAAATCATGGCAAAATAATGCCTTGTTAGACCACAAAGTGCATTTCCTACGTTAGAAGAAGAAGACTCTGTACCTTTGTCTGAGAGATAAAAAGATGAAACAACTGATTTTTCCTGTCATTCTCCTGTTTTTGTTTCTGCTCCCAACCGGAAACAACAATGCTCACAAGCCCGAAAAGGCGGCTCCACCAGAAAAAATGTGTGAGTTACGTGGATCGGTTTTTGTCGAAAGTGTAGCTGCATTTGCAGACTATCGGGTGTTTGTACAGGAAAGCGAATCTTTTGCAGATCTGAAAGTATACAAAGAGACAGCGCGTGCTTTTGCCGATCAACCAGGGCATTGGCATTTCACCGATGTGAAAGGATTTGCAGATTTCACCATCTATGTGGAACAAGTAGAATCCTTTGCAGACTTCTCAGTCGCATACACATCTTTTCAGACTGATGCTGGCTGTAATTAGGCCTGCATTTTCCCAAACTCATCCGAAAACACCCTGAAAACTGAGCAGAAACTGTATGGAACACTGCTACCTTTGACTCTTTTTTACTGATAAAATTGGATGGGTAAAAATCCTGTTACCGAAGTAGAAGTCTCCATTGCCGAAGACTTGCGGGAGCCAGTGATGGCCTTGCTGGCAGATATTGGTTTTTCTGCTTTTGAAGAAACTGATACCAGCCTGCGCGCCTATGTAGAGAGTGAAGCTTTTGATGCGGAAAATCTACATCAAACCCTCGGGATTTTTGATCACCGGGCCCTCACAATAGAGATTCGCCAACACCAAAGCCAGAATTGGAATGCCGTTTGGGAGTCCAACTATGCCCCGGTAGAGGTAGACAACATCTGCCAGATCGTTTCTACTTTTCATACCCCAAAGACTGGTTTTGACTACACCATTTTGATCAATCCCCAGATGTCTTTTGGGACCGGCCACCATCAGACCACACGACTGATGGTTCGGCAGATGGACAGATTGGATTTCCCAGGTAAAGAGATACTTGATATGGGGTGTGGAACGGGGATTCTTGCGATTCTGGCCCTTAAAATGGGGGCAAAGAAGGCCCTTGGTATCGATATTGATCAGTGGAGTGAGGAAAATGCCCGTGAAAATTGTCTGTTAAATGAAGTCTCTGATCAGATCGAGGTTCAGCAGGGAGATGTAACCAATATCCCTCCGCTGCATTATGATGTGATCCTTGCCAATATCAACCGCAATGTCCTGCTGGCAGATATGGCAGCCTATGTCCAGCATCTGAGGACAGATGCAAAACTGGTTTTGAGCGGATTCTACGTAAAGGATTTGCCGCAAATAGAAGCCGAAGCGGCCCGATTGGGCCTGGAAACTGAACGTGTACTGACCGAGGACCAATGGTGTTCTGTTTGTTTGACGAACTCATGAACCAAAACATAAACCCTTTGCAGGCATCCTCAATCGCAAACCGAAATGTCATGAAGAGATTGAAGGCTCTGTTTTTTCTTTGCTTCGCCCTTTTGATTGCTCCGCATGTGCGTGGGCAGGTAGATTTTTTTTCCACCCAACCAGAGATCTTCATTGACGAATTCACCAATGTTCTCAATGAAGCCAAAGGTGGGAAGGCACAACTGGCAGCCAATGCCATACGTGCGGTTTGGACGGACAGTCTGGCCGATGCGGCTTCTCAGGAGCCCTTTATGCGCCTGGCCAATATCATGGTCAGCCAACGGCATAAATCAGAAGGTGGTCTGACCTTTCTGGCCCTGGCCTACAGCCAGATCCTCAAAGGAGATACCTATGCCAGTATCAACATGGAAGAGTTTCTGGCCGTGACCCTTCAGGCCGTTACTTCCCTCGAGCCCAAGCGATCCAGTAAATACCTTCGGGTTCTCTCAGACTATCTGGCGCAGGGCTATTTGATGAAACGCGAGAAGTTTTCCTGGCAGGCCAATGCACAAAATCCCAGCCTGACCATGTTAGAATTGACAGATCAGGAAGGCAAAAATTACTCAGCCCCGGTGCTCCGCTTCCCGGAAACGGATTTGTATTATCGATCCAGTCGGGACAGCACCATGATTTATCAAACCCAGGGCGATTTTAATCTGGTGGCCCTGAGTTTTATCGGGG
>JBCBZF010001210.1:0-1976 GCA_039815525.1 Bacteroidota bacterium
ATGATCAGCCGGTTCTGCGATTGTAACAATTTGACGGCTTTGGCGGTCTGGGTGGTCGGGTTTTTGATCGCCTGAGATTCATCCAGGACCACATAGTGAAACGGAATATGGCGCAGCAACTCAATGTCTGAGCGGGCAATGCCATAGGTGGTGATGATCAAATCGAAGGGCGTTAATTGCTCTGGTCGATCAAACCGATCCGGTCCGCTATGGTTGTGAACGCGCAGATTGGGACAAAACTTTTGAATCTCATGCATCCAGTTGAACACCAGTGATTTAGGAACCACTACCAAATGAGTTGCTTCAGGTGTTCGTTCAGAAACATTCATGAGGAGAGCCAGGACCTGCACGGTTTTTCCCAAACCCATATCATCTGCCAAGCAGCCACCCCAGCGAATCTCATCCAGAAAACTCAGCCAGTTGAGACCGGCCTTTTGATAGTTTCGTAGTTCAGCGGTGAGTTCTGGATGTGGAGGCACTTCACGAATGGAATCAAAGTTGCGCAGGCGCTGCATTTTTTCCATCAAATGCTCGAAAGACTGATGATTGTCAATTTCAGTGTAGAGATCATCGATGAGATTGATTTGAAACTGAGAGAGACGGACATTGTCTTCTTGTACTTTGCCAAGACTGAGAATCTTGCTGTATTTCTGAAGCCATTCCTCGGGCAGCATACCGATGGAGCCATCGCCCAATTCGACAAATGATTGTCGATTGATTACTGCTTTACGAATGGCAGAAAGTTTCACCTTTTGGTCCCCAAAACTGACTTCTATCTGTAAGTCAAACCAATCCGTTCCACTATTGCCACTCATCCGAATGCTTGGACGATGTGGGTTGTACCGAATTTTTTTGAGCTCTTTCAGACCCATTACTTCAAATCCCAATTCACGGAAACGATCGAAGGTTTTGAAAAACCAATTGTTCCATAAAATCAGATCAAGTGGCAACTGGAACCCCGTGCTTGCGATCTGATGAAAGCGAGGATGGAGTTGCTGAAATGCGTCAATCAGTCTTGCCTCTTCAGGCAGATTTCGGTTGGCAAAACGCATCTGATGGGCTTCACCAAGAGAAAAATATTTACGTTTTCCGCCATCTAGCATGACGGAAAAAGATTCGCCCTCTGCCGTTTGGTAACGGATTTCTGGTGTCATCACCAATTGTTCACCTGCTTCCTGGAGATATACCGTCTTCTCGGCGATCGTCGCTTCCAGACTTTGGGGACTTGGGAAACCTTCCAGACGAACTTCATAGCGTTCCATCAGAGGACGCAAAAATTGTTCATAGAAAGGTTTCAGGTCTTCTGTATGAATCCGATAGCTTTCCTGATTCAGGAAAAATGAAATTGTTCTGGCAGCGTCCTCGGAAAAGAGGTAAAGATTGGCATTGATACTCAGTACACCATAAAAGGGGATGATTTTTGGGCTGAGCGGGATTTTTTCATCAGCTATCCGAATATAGGTATCCAGATGGCAGAAGTGATCGCCTTTTCGAAAGACAAAACAAACTTCTGGGTTTTCTGACTGAAGATATACCCGGTTGATGCTACTGACAGGGATCGTGTTCCTCACCTGTATGCCTGTGGAAAGATAATGCTCCTCTGCGAGTAGCCAGGGAAGAGCCTCTCGAATTCCACGTAATTGCAAGATTAATAAATCGAGATCTTGATCGGCGAAGCGTGATCCATTGATAGGGATTGCCCGAAAAGGATCATCAGATGGGTCTTCTTCGGGGGTGAGGTTCAGGTTGTCGAGTTTGAGGAAAAGCTGTATCTGGTGTTCCGATAGTTGCTCAATTTCTCGTGCATTCATCGGGAATTGACGAAGTGGCGTGCCCAGGCTTCCATCTTTCTTCCGTTTGCCGGTAATGAGGCGAAATTGTAACTGAGATTGTTGAGGAACATGGGCTCCGTTAAGCCAAAAAATGGCAGCATTGGGGTAATTCGGTTCCTGATCTTCTTCAATGAGGATGCGTGG
>JBCBZF010001321.1:0-1513 GCA_039815525.1 Bacteroidota bacterium
CTTTTATTCGATCATTCAATTTCTCCAATAAGGAAATACGCACCTCTCCTTCTTTCAGGCAAAGACGGCCCCAAAAGCCCCTGAAGCTGCTTTTATGACCACCGAATTCATTTACCATTCAAATTATTTTACACAAAAAGAAAGTCAATCCTCCTTCAATAGTAGCTCTTTTTGAAAGAGAAACTCAAATATCTTTCGGTCCACCGCAGAAATACGAAATAGATCAATCATACTTAACCAGTCATATTCAGCAATTTCCGCTGAAGCCTGGAGATCACCTTTATAATCTGCAGTATAGCAACGCATCCGCACATTCAGGCCTGCCGGATGCCCATCTGCCTGGGCATAAAACTCTCCCAGCCACTGAATGGAGGCATCCATCAATTCCACTTGTAATTCTTCTTTTATTTCGCGTTTCAGGGCTTCTGTATCAGACTCACCTCTCTCACGCTTTCCGCCTGGTATATACCAAACTGCCTTCCCTTTGCTTCTGGTGCTAAGGATTTTCCCATCCTGAAGACAAATCCAAGCCAATTTATCGATCATCCCGATTGAGCATTTTCTTCATGAGTAAATCCGTTTGTAAGTCTTTCCCAAGCCAGAATGAATGACTACTAAAACGCTGATAACCGTGCTTTTCATAAAAAGAAATCGCACGTTGGTTGTGTTCCCATACGCCCAGCCAAACATATTCTTTCCCTAAATCAAACGCACGCCTTTCAGCTTCATCCAGCATTAATTTTCCCCAGCCGTTTCCGAGATACTCCTGCAGAAGATAAATCCGCTGTATTTCCAATGCCTTAGGATCAAATATATCTGTCTGAGCGGTGTCTATGTTTAATTTTAGATAGCCTACTGCTTGTTCGCCTCCGTGAAGCATGAAAAAGAAAGAGTCAGGATGTTGTAATTCTATCTGGAAGCTTTCGAGTGTATACGCCTGGTCCATGTATATTTTCATGTTCTCCGGGCTATTTTGCGTGGCAAAAGCACCCAAAAAGGCGCGCCTTCCGACATCCAGAAGCATCTTAGCGTCCTCCAGGCTACAAGCTCTGAGTTGTGGCCGGATTGAGTCGGTATGTCTCACCTATTGTCTGATTAATTCTGCGCGGGAGGGGTAATCATGATATGGGCTTTGTGTGTACCCGCATCCATGATCCAGGGGCCACCTTTCACCATCGGCTTGGTGGGGAGGCCAGTGCTCTGCGCGGTCGCAAAAGGAATGTAGACCACATAGCGGTAGTTGGCATTCTTTACACTGGCTGTTGCCGCATCATACTCCCCATTGGGTCCTTGCAGCACGTGCAGGGTCGCAGGGTTTTCGGGTAAATCGAGTGTACCAGCTTTGGCTTCAGCTTCGCGGATTTCAAACGCCTCTGCAGGGCTCTTTCCTTCGGCGCGCAAGGCCCGGCCACGCGCCATCATCGGCTCAAGAGAGCGATGATAACAAACCACCTGAAAGCCTTCCTGATTGGGATTATCAGCCAGACAAATGAGGTTATTGGTACCTTCGCGC
>JBCBZF010001184.1:0-2049 GCA_039815525.1 Bacteroidota bacterium
CACACCCTTGGGGTAAATACTTCCCAACAGGTAGTGACCGTTGCAATAAGGGTTTAGAATTGCCTAAGTCTTGGCTCTCGTCTGGCCAGACAATTGGCCCAAAGGAGCCAACGCAACCAGCCAAAAAGCCAGCTGCACCAAAGGGGTGAAGATGTTCATATTGAGAAAGTGTTTAAATGATATAGGTGGTGTTTATAGCTTTCAGGTTGAGATGAAGCATTGGAGATTGAAGACGCAAGCTGCCCACATAAGTGCTTCGCTGCATCATTGATTCGCAATCAGGATAAAATTCGTTTTGGCTTCCTGAATATCGGTCAACCAATTGAGTCCGGGAGGCGGATTGTGGAGAAATACTTTTTCCAGATCCGTCAATATATCCCAGGCGACGTCCTGATTGGAATAAGCCAAAGCCTGGATGGCAACCCGCCCCAGTACATCTGCCATTTGCCTGCGACTCATATTCTGATAGGAAAAATCAAGTTCCTCAGCCTGCTGCCATTGATCAACATCCGCCCAGGTGATCAGAAAATTCAGCGCTTCGCAACTACCATTTTTCGCCAAATACCCCATTGCCTGCATATTGGTGAGAGAAGAGACGAATGCCGGATAAGAAACCGGGCCAGACAAATTGATAAAATAGGCTTCGAGAGGACCAAATGCTTCCGGCTCACCAATCATCCCAATTGTCGATACAATGTTGGTTAGATATGCTTGGTAAGCAGAATCTGCCATCATCCCATAGAGTTGTGGTAAATATGTCTTGCCAAAAGACCGTGCAATCTCCGGATCAATCCCATGATCGTATTGCCTTTCAATCAATTGGCGTAGCTCTGGAGCATAATCCTGAGACATCATTGGATAACTTATAGGTCCAAGCAAAAGAAAGCTTAGGATTACTTTCAGTGATTTCATATCAAAAGGTTAAAAACGTATTTCCACTTAGATGAAGCATGGGTGGTGCCCAGTAGACGTTTATTTGGTGCCCAGGGCTTTTTTAGTGCGTGTGCAAAAGGTTTATCATGCTTGATGGCAATATAGAAAATTACCAAATCAAATTAACCTAAAAATGACAAATCACTGTTTTCATTGATATAACATCTACTTGATTGAAGAAGAAAAGACGGCCTCTGTGAAGTTCACAAACAGAAACTACAAAGGAATCACATGTAAAAAACAACATGCCCATTTCCGGCAAGGCTTTTTTTTCTATATTTGGCTCTCTCAAAAGCAAGTCTATGACCTTAATTTCCTCTATTTCAGGCACCAGAGGTACCATTGGAGGCAGTACCGGCAACAACCTTACCCCCATCGACATCGTCAATTTTGCAGCTGCTTACGGCACCTGGCTGACCCTGAAGACCAACAGCAGGAAAGTGGTTCTCGGCCGCGATGCAAGACCTTCCGGCCCGATGGTACACGGACTGGTATCCAATACCCTGGTCGGACTTGGATTTGAGGTGATTGACCTGGGCTTGTCAACTACCCCATCGGTTGAAGTGGCAGTACCGGACCTGAAAGCTGCTGGTGGCATCATTTTGACTGCCTCACATAATCCAGTAGAATGGAATGCACTCAAATTGCTGAATCATAAAGGCGAATTTGTTTCCAAAAAAGACGGACTGGAAATTCTGGAAATCCTCAAAAACCGATACTTCCGGTTCAGCGAAGTGCGGGAGCTGGGAAAAATCACCAGCTTGCCTGACTATGAAGCAGTCCATATCGACAAAATCCTCAAGTTAAAGCTGGTCGATAAATATGCGATTCGGAAAGCCAACCTGAAAGTGGTTGTCGACGGCGTCAACAGCAGCGGAGGGGTATATGTGCCGCAAATTCTACAGGCGCTCGGTGTGAAAGACATCGTCAAGCTCAATTGCGAACCCAATGGCTGGTTTGCACACGATCCAGAGCCACTGGAAAAGAATCTGAGTCAGATCTGTGAGTATATCCGCGACAATGGTGCAGATCTGGGCATAGTGGTTGATCCAGACGTCGACCGTCTGGTCTTCATCGACAATCATGGTAAAATGTTTGGGGAGGAATACACCCTGG
>JBCBZF010000240.1:0-7561 GCA_039815525.1 Bacteroidota bacterium
GGCCATCAATCGCCACCCGATCGCCGATACGGGAGAGGATCGTCACGGGTCGGCGCTCAAAGGTCTCCCCGCCGATCTGGACATAGACCACGTCCTGTCCGCTTTCGTTGACTTTTATTCCTGCCTGCGCTTCATGGACTGGGGTACGACCAATGAATACACCGGCACTTCCTGGAACGCCCGCCGCCAACCCAATGATGCCTCAAACTTTGACCTGGCGTCCAACCCCATTGCTGCCAAAGACGCCCCCGGTTTGGCATACGAATGGATGATTGATCTTTGCAACCGTGCCCAGGCCGATATGTGGGTGTGTGTACCGACCAGAGCTGACGATAATTTTGTGACGCAACTTGCCACCTTGATCAAAAACAATCTGAACAGCGGTCTCAAGGTCTATGTCGAGTACAGCAATGAGGTATGGAACTTTGCGCCTGCCCAAAACTATTGTGCAGCACAAGGCGCCAGTCTGGGTTTTCCACAAACGGCGACCTGGGAACGCGCCCTGGTTTATCAGGCCTATCGTTCAGCCCAGGTCTGGAAAAAGTTTGAGGATGTCTTTGGCAACCAGAAAAACCGGGTGATCAATGTTCTTGCGGGGAAATCCACTTCACCCAGTATCACCAATCAGCAGCATCTGAGCCAACTGTATAACCTCAGCTTTAACCCAACTGACGTCTTGCCCGAAGCCTATGCGATTGCGCCTTACTTTGGCGGAAATGGCCTCAATGGTGCCACCAGCAATATTTTTGCAAAATTGCGGGAAGACATTTTTGTCCAGCGTCCGGCTGGTGCCAGTGGGGCAGGACAAGCCAGCCGCCTGAAGAATGTGCAGGACCAGCACGCCATTGTGGTCGGACAATACAATCTGAATTTGATCGCCTATGAAGGTGGCCAGCACCTGGCTGTGAATGCAATCAATCCAAACCGCAATGCCGAAATGTACAATGTCTACACCGAATACTTTGACGCCATGGCGCCTTATTTCAGCCTCTTTTGCCACTATACGCATGCCGGAACCTTCAGCAATGGCGGTTGCTGGGGTGCCAAAGAATTTACGGGACAGGCCATCTCCCAGGCTCATAAATATCGGGCAATGAAGGATTGGATGGACAACAATTCTTCCCGGAAAAGTCAGGTTACAGTAGAATTGGCAGCACCTTTCTATCCCAATCCAACCACTGGCGCCCTCAACATCGAGTTGTCTCATGCGCAATCGGTAGACATTGAGGTCTATAATCTGAGTGGCCAAAAGATCATGGATCGTCAGATGGAAGGGCGCCTGCTGAAGCTGGATCTATCTCATTTATCCAACGGCATGTATATCCTGTCTGTCAATGGACAGCATAGCCGGATCATGAAACAGAACTAGTCGTTTTTTTATGCAATATGTCAGGCTTCCACATTCATGTGGGGTCTGACATTTTTTTGAATAAACTATTTGGCCTCAGACAGCAGGATGGGAGGCCAGTGATTGATGCAGATATTCACCTTCCAAATCCCTGTTTATGAGATTCTTATCATTGATACTGTACCTGCTGTTGACGGTAAGTCTATCTGCCCAGAAACTCCCCCTGCTCAAAGTGAGTGGAGATAAACATTTCCTCCAAACCGAAAAGGGAGAGGCCTTCTTCTGGTTAGGAGGAACCGCCTGGGAAATGATTCATCGGTTGACCCGTGAAGAGTGTAAGTTGTACCTACAAGATCGGGCAGGGAAAGGTTTCAATGTGTTACAGACCGTCATTCTGGCGGAATTAGATGGTTTGACGGTGCCCAATGCTTATGGCGATTTACCCCTCATTGATCAGGATCCGACGCAATGGAATGAAGCCTACTTTCAGCAGGTCGACAAAGTGGTGAAAATGGCGGCTAAGGAAGGTTTATATGTCGCCCTTCTTCCGACCTGGGGTGATAAGTTTAATCTGAAATGGGGTGTCGGGCCAGAAATCTTTACACCGGAAAATGCTGAAACCTATGGCGCCATGCTGGCCCGCCGTTATCTCAAACACAATCACATCATCTGGGTGTTGGGAGGCGATCGACTGCCAGAGAATGAGGCACATTTTGCCATCATCCGAGCCATGGCCAAAGGCATTCGGTCGGTCGATCAGCGGCATTTGATCACCTATCATCCCCAGGGTGGGAAATTGGCGACTGACTTTTTTGCAGATGATGATTGGCTGGACCTGGACATGTTTCAGTCTGGTCACGACCGCCAATTGAGAGATTACACCTATGTCCAGAAAAACCGTCGGCTCAGCCAGGCTTTACCAGTGATCAATGCTGAGCCGCGATATGAAAATATTCCGGATCGTTTTTGGGTCGAAGACCAGGAGTTGGTCTGGATGGATGATGCTGATATCCGGTCGGCTGCATGGTGGAGCATGATGTCGGGAGCAGCTGGTTTTACCTATGGTTGCAATGATATCTGGCAGATGTATCAAATGGGACGCAAACCCGAAATCTACGCCCGTACTGGTTGGCAGGCAGCTTTGGAATTGCCTGGTTCTACTCAAATGGGCTATATGAAAACTTTTTTTGAAGCTTTTCCCTGGCAGAAGATGCAAGCTGACAGCAGCCTCATCCTGAACGAAAACCCACATAACGAAACCCACATGATCGCCACGATGGATGTTGACAGAGCCTTCATCCTGGTGTACACCCCTTTCGGTAATGATGTGAAGGTAGATATCAAACGTTTGGGTACAGAAAAAATAGAAGTCAACTGGTTCAATCCACGTTCCGGCCAGAGTCTGCTGATCGGGACCTTTGACAAAGAACATACCGCCCCATTTACGCCGCCTTCTCATGGTCGGGGAAGCGATTATGTATTGGTGTTAAAAGGGAAATGAGATGGAGGGCTAATGTTTATTTAGGATGGTTTTCTGGAAGGAGTGTTTTGCAAAATACCCCTTCCAGATCTGTAAATATATTTTTCGTGATAAGCCTTTCGGATTACTTTTTCCTCTTCCATTGAGGCCAAGGAAAAAAACTGCCATGAAGCTTTCATTTTGAGGCAGAAGGAAGCTGATGTTTTGAGCCTTATGCTGTTTATTTGTGGCTTCCTGATTGGATAAGATACATGAATCAGACAGCAACCGATCGCCCCGCCCTCGTCATCATCGATATGCAGAAGGGTTCTTTCACAGCCGAAACGCCCCGTTTTGATACCGTAGGAACTGTCCGTCGCATCAATCAGCTGGCGCAGCACTTCCGCACACAAAAGTGGCCGGTCATCTTTATCCAGCATGATGGGAGCCGGGAGAATGCCTTTGGACCTCATACCGAAGAATGGGAGCTACTCGACGACCTGGATATACAAGACACTGATTTGATCATTCCCAAAATTGCCAATGATATGTTTTACCAAACAATTCTGGCAGAAACCCTGGCTGAACTTGGGGTAGGGGAGTTGTATCTGACGGGCTGCGCCACGGATTTTTGTGTGGCTTCCGCCGTTCAGTCTGCTTTGCACAAAGACTTTCAACTCACCATCGTGTCCGATGGACACACCACCGCCGACCGTCCCGGTCTCAGCGCAAAGCAGGTCATTGATCACCACAATTGGGTGTGGCAAAATATGATCCCGACCAAAGGTCGGATCCGGGTGGGGGAAACGCTTGAACTCCTCTGATGGATAAAATTTGATATATATTGTGCCATTGTCTATTTGCCAATCAGCTCACACAGCATGAAGCAATTCTTTCGTCCAGGGGCTTTGGACAATTTGGAATGCATGACACTGGAGGGAAAAGCCACCCCTTTTCCAGAGCATTTCCATGAGACTTTCTGCATCTCTTTGATTCGCAGAGGGGTAGAATGTATCCGCGTAGGGGACCAGATAATTTACAGCGAGCCGGGTGCCATTACCATCAACCATCCATTTGAAGTACACGCAAATCCCATCGCTGATGCAGCGATTGTACAGGCATTTGATACGATCTATCTTTCCCCCGATCTGGTCAAAAAATATACGGGTGGGCGCGAACTCTACGTGAAGAATTTTCACATCCGTCAGGGAGAATTGAACCGGAGCTTTCTGCATTTAAAGGAGAAGATGATGAACAATGATGTGAAAGGCGTGGAAACGGCTCTCGCAACATTCGTTCATCGACTGACGCACTACAGCCTTTCTGAGAGACAGAAGCCATCAGTTTTGCCCCGCAACTGGGCTGACCTGCTACATTTCATTGGCGAAAATCTGACCGAGAAGCTGGATCTAACGACCCTTTCACGGATCGTCGGCATGAATAAATTTGACTTTGCCAAGCAGTTTAAAAGTCATACCGGGATGTCTCCGAAGCAGTACTTCCTGATGAAAAAGGTATTCGCAGCCAAAAAAGAAGTACATGCGACTACCTCATTGACTGAGCTGGCGTATCGGTACGACTTTGCTGACATGGCGCATTTCTCCCGGACCTTCAAGCGCTTCATCGGCATGTCTCCCAGTCTGTATCGAAGCGGAATCAGCTAAGCTCGACTTAAGGTTTTTGGTTGGTCTTTTCATCGGATGCGGTCCGATGCTACCATCTAAAATGTGGTGCCAGATGTGGGTAGCATCGGGTCCCAACCGATGTATAATCTGAGGAAGAATCTCAGACAGTCTCCAGGAAAATTACCAAGATTGTTCAAGTGGGTGGATATCCAGAAGGCTAATTTTGATCCAGATCATCAAAAAAGTCTTCTATGAAATCGCTTCTTAGTCTCTTGGGATGCTTGCTGTGTTGGACTCCATTGCTACACGCCCAATCTTTTCCTTACCAGATTCCGCAAATCCGTGTTTCTCTCTCCTATTTTGGAGAACTACTGGTTCACCCCGGCATCAGGCTTGGCGTAGAAATGCCCATCAGCCAATCTCTTACTGCTTCCTCTCTCGGCAATCGGGCTTGGGTTGTAGGCGGCCATCTGACGACCTATCAGCACCGTCGCAATCACCGTGCGCTGATCATCAGTGGCAGCATCAGCCGGGAACGCATCAATCAAGCTGGGTTGATGAGCGATATCCGGCTGGAAAGTGGTTATATGGCTTCTTTTGTAGATGGAGAAAGTTTCAGCTGGCAAAATGGAGAGATTGTAGAAAGCGGCACTGGGAGCTCCCATTTCTATGCCGGAGTCAACGGCAGCCTGGGATGGGATTTTGATAAGAAATCCGATCTGCCCCTAAGCGTGCGTATCAGACCACATTTGTTCATCCAGGCCCCATTTAATTCTTCTCTACTCCTCCGCGCAGCAGGCGAACTCCAATTCACCTATCATCTTCCATAACATGAAATTATACCAATCAATCATCATGCTGTTGAGCCTTGGTTTGTTGTCCTGCCAGGGTGAGAATCAATTGCTGAAGCAGGGCGATATGTTGTTTCTCCGCCACAAAGGAGCCTCCATGCCGGTTTTGGTCAGAGGCAATCCACAGGCAGATGCGATCCTGTTGGTGATTCACGGTGGAGCAGGCGGGAGCGCTTCGGCTCACATTGAGGATTTCAAAAACTTCGTCGAACCAGAACATCTGGTGGCTTATTGGGACCAGCGGCAGGCGGGTAATTCGCAGGGGAAATTTGCCAAGGAAGATTTGACCATTGATCTGATGGCCGAAGACATGCAGATGGTGATCAGAATGTTGCGGAAAAAGTATGGTCAGGATAAAAAGATTTTTGCCTTTGGCCATAGTTGGGGCGTGATTCTGGGGACCTATTATCTGATTTCCCAACCGAATGAATTGGATGGTGCTGTTTTCGCCAATGGTGCACATAGCAGCGAACACGAATACAGTGCAAGGCTGGATTATGTCCGAAATTTCGCTCAGGAGCGAATCGACCAAGGAGAGCAATTCGCAGGAAGCATCCAGGTCAATGACCTGACATTTGAGAATCTACCGGAAATTGTCAGCTGGTGTGAAGCCAATGATCCCATCGAAAACTGGGACCAACTGAGCATTCTCAATGCACTGGTTTTTGCTGTGAAACCATATGTCAACCGCACCTATCTGCAGACACCGGATATTCCCTCTGGGATTTCGAGTCAGGAATTAAATTTCCAGTCCCCTTACAATCCCTTTACCGCCAATCAGAACCAGCTGAGAAGTGGTCAGGTGCTTAATAATTTTTCTGCCCAAACCAGCATCCAGGAGTTTTATGATTTTACGCCGCTGATGCAAAACATCAGCTTACCAGTAGCCCTGTATTTCGGGCGCTATGATGACATCATCGGGCCAGAAGTGGCGGAAGATTATTTTGAGGTCATTGGCACACCGGAAGAAGACAAAGAGTTATTGATCTTTGATCACTCAGGACATAGTCCGCAGTTTCGCGAAAACATTCTCTTCAATCAGAAAGTGCTGGAATTCATTGCGGCACATTGATGAAGAAGGAATCATGGGAAAAAGATTGATCTGTATGGGGGGCGTTATGCGATTGCTTTTATGAAGGCTTTCCGGACGAAGCTCTACACCTGGGAGAGATAAAACAATTGCTGATCGAGACAGTATAAAGGCGCAAAGCAATAAAGTAAATACGCAGTCCAAGGCTTCTAACGCACCATTGAATAGAATAGGCAATTTTCTTTGGTCGGTGTATCATTAATTGCAAGCGCGTTAAAAAACCCTCGATCACTACCGCAATGAAATACGACTCTCTCGATCATCAGGCTCCTGAATTCAAAGCGCTATTGGAAAAAGGCAATGAGTTGGTGATTCGGCAGTTTGCCAATCTGGATGAAGAAAAAGCCTATCGGGCACCGGCGCAATCTGAAGTAGTCAGCTGGTTTGACGAAGCTCTTCCTGAGGCAGGCATGGACGAAGAAAGTCTCTTCCAACTGGTCCAGGACAAAATCATGGACACGGCTACCGGGAATCTCGGCCCCCACATGTATGCCTACGTCATGGCCGGCGGGACGCAAATGTCGATTGTGGCGGAACAGCTGGCCGCAACCATCAATCAGAATGTAGGCAAATGGCATCTGGCTCCGGCCATCAGTGAGTTGGAAAAGCGAGTGGTGCAGTGGGGTGCTGACATGATGCAGCTTGGCAAGGATGTCGGTGGTGTATTGGTGAGTGGTGGTTCTGCTGCCAATCTGGCGGGCCTGACCGTAGCCCGCAATCTTTTCCTCGAAAAATCAGAGGTTCGTAAACAGGGGCTATTTGGGCAAAAACCATTGGTTGTATATGCATCTCGAGAGGTGCATGGTTGTGTGGACAAAAGTCTGGAAGTCTTGGGGATTGGTACCGATAATCTGAGAAAAATTGACACCAATGCTGCGTTTGAGATTGATACACAGGCCCTAATCGAGCAAATCGAATCCGATCTACAGAATGACTTACAGCCATTTTGTGTCGTCGGAACGGCCGGAACGGTCAACACTGGCGCCATCGATGATCTCAAAAGCCTGCGGCAAATTGCGGATCGCTACCAGATGTGGTTTCATGTCGATGGTGCCTACGGCGGTCTGGCAGCGGCTTTGCCAGGTCTGCGACCTGCCTACAACGGCATCGAACTGGCCGATTCTGTGGCCATCGATTTTCACAAATGGCTGTATCAACCATTTGAAGTTGGCTGCTTGCTCGTCAACA
>JBCBZF010000683.1:0-4066 GCA_039815525.1 Bacteroidota bacterium
AATGGCTCTCGCGCGATCTGCCGCCGAACGTGACGTTCCGGCCGGCTCTGCCGCGTGAACGGTTGCTCGCCGAGCTGTCATCGTTCGACGTCTGCATGATAAGTGCCTGATCAAACTGAGAAAGCTGCATGTGAATGCTGGTCATTTGCATCTGGGCCTCCATGAGAACCTTATCAGACTGGACACTTTTTCCGATTCGAATGGCTTCTTCTGTTGAACGAAAGGCTTCTGCATATTGCTTTTCAAACAATTCGATTTGGCTTTTTTGAACCAGACATTCCCCAAGAATAAAGGGATATGGCTCAGCCCATGAAAGTGCTTCCTCAATGTGAATGCGAGCAGAGTCCAGGCGATTGGTTTGCAGATATAAGTTGGCAATATCCCGCAATCCATAGGCAAGGACATTGTATAATTCATTTTTGCGCAGCCAGGAGAGAGAACGATGCATATATGGCAGAGCCACCTCATATTCTTCCAGCTTGCTAAATACATGCCCCAACATCCCTACATTCAGGCCTTTCTGAAAACTGAGTGTGAGACTATCTGCGATTAACTCTACTTCTTGAAATTGTCGTAGGCTCTGGGGAAAATCATTGATCCCAACGTACAGTATGCCGAGACTGTATGCCGCTTTGGCAAGCATCGTATCCTGGGTTTGCCGGGCCATCTGAATGCAGTTTTCAAAGTGGGCTGCACCTTGGATCATGTCCCCCATGAGAAAACAGGCGATCCCTTTGCGTTCCAGGAAATAACAGGCAAAGCCAGAGTCTTCGATTTGCTTGCTCAGTTCAAAGGCATCTGCCGCGTAGTGTAAAGCTTGCTGGGGGTCCGTATACCGGATTTGTTCAATCAATTGACGATAGATAATCAATTGCTGAGCGGGATTCTTTTCTCCTTCCAATTGCTTGATGAGGGATGGCATTTCGGGAGAAAGCTTTTGCGCCACCAGCAGGGAAAAGGACGAAAAGAAAAAGAAAAAACAGATCTTCAGAGAAGATGACTGCATGATTGTCAGTGTGTGTAATAAAAAAGCGCAGAAAGCGTCAAGCTTCAGCAATCAAAACAAGCATTGGATTTTTCACGGCCGTGAACGTCAAGCTAGTTCTATTTTACAGACAAAATTTCTACTTACAAAATCATCCATGATACTTTGCTACTAAGCCACAAAGTCAGGATAGAGCGCATGTTATTTGTTTGTATTATCTTTCTCTCTCTACTATTCATTTCTACGGACTATCATGAAAGACCTGAGCATTTACTGGAAAATCAATCTACGCTACATGATCATCTTGTTGAGTATTTGGTTTTTGGTTTCCTACGGATGTGGCATTCTTTGGGTAGATTTTCTGGATCAGTTCCGCTTGGGCGGGTTCAAATTAGGGTTCTGGTTTGCCCAGCAGGGTTCCCTCTACGTGTTTGTTGCCCTCATCTTTGTCTACATCTACCTGATGAATCGGCTGGATCGCCGTTTTGATGTTGATGAAGAATAATTTTTTCCCAAAAGACTACTTCGCGCTATCATGTCAATTGAAACCTGGACATTCATCATCGTTGGGCTGACCTTTGCCCTTTACATTTATATTGCCATTCGTTCCCGCACCAGTTCCACCAGCGAATTTTACGTTGCTGGCGGAGGGGTTTCTCCACTCGCAAATGGTCTGGCGACCGCGGCAGACTGGATGTCGGCAGCGTCGTTTATCTCCATGGCCGGCCTGATCGCCTTTGCAGGTCGGGACGGGTCAAAATTCCTTATGGGGTGGACAGGTGGATATGTTCTTCTTGCCCTGATGCTGGCCCCATACCTTCGGAAGTTTGGTAAATTCACGGTACCTGATTTCATTGGTGATCGCTATTACTCATCCGGAGCACGGGTGGTGGCAGTGATCTGCGCCATTTTTGTCTCCTTCACCTATGTAGCCGGACAAATGCGGGGTGTAGGCGTGGTTTTTTCCCGCTTCCTGGATTTAGAGATCAATCAGGGGGTCATACTGGGAATGTTTATCGTTTTTATCTACGCCGTATTGGGCGGCATGAAAGGCATTACTTACACCCAGGTAGCCCAATACTGCGTATTGATTTTCGCTTTCATGGTCCCGGCGATTTTCATCTCCATCCAAATGACGGGTAATCCCGTTCCACAATTGGGCTTTGGCAGCAGCCTAAGTGAAACCCCTGATATCTATCTGCTTGATCGCCTTGATGGTCTCCTGCTTGAATTAGGTTTTGATAAATATACCAATGGCAGCATGAGCACCATCGATCTGTTTATGGTGACCGCCGCCCTGATGTTTGGAACTGCAGGTCTGCCCCACGTGATTGTGCGCTTTTTCACGGTTCCCAAAGTCAGAGATGCCCGCAAATCAGCGGGATACGCCTTGATTTTCATTGTCATACTATACACCACAGCCCCGGCAGTTTCAGCTTTCGTTCGCACCAATATGATCAACAGCGTTCACAATGTGGAAGTGACCAAATTGCCCAACTGGGTAAATAAATGGCAAGACGCAAAGCTGATCACCATATCGGATAAAAATCAGGACGGACGCATTCAGATCTCCGGACAGGAAGCACAAAATGAAATCATCTTTGATAAGGACATTTTTGTCCTCGCTAATCCAGAAATTGCCCAACTGCCGAATTGGGTCATTGCATTGGTGGCTGCTGGTGGCCTGGCCGCTGCCCTCTCCACCGCCGCGGGCCTGCTATTGGTGATTTCCACGGCCGTCTCACATGATCTGTTGAAAAAAACCTTCATGCCAAATATATCTGACCGGCAGGAGTTACTCTATGCGCGGATTGCAGCCGCAGCCGCGGTCGTCATTGCAGGTTTATTTGGCATTTATCCCCCTGATTATGTTGCTGCTGTCGTTGCCCTCGCTTTTGGCCTGGCTGCGTCTTCTTTTTTTCCAGCAATTTTCCTCGGCATTTTTGATAAAAGAACCAATACCCAGGGGGCCGTAAGTGGCATGCTCGTGGGCTTGGTCTTTACCTCTGTCTACATCCTTATGTTCAAGTTTGGACTTGGTTTTGAGAGTAAAGAGGAAGCTGCGAAGCACTTGCTCTGGGGCATTTCTCCAGAAGGGATCGGGACTGTGGGGATGTTGCTGAACTTTGTGATCAGCATCGTGGTCTCACGTTTGACGCCGCCACCTCCAGAGAGCGTTCGTCAGATGGTCGAAGACATTCGAATTCCGCGTGGAGCGGGTGATGCGCATGTCCACTGACTGATATACAAACAAAAAGTCCCCCTGGCGGGGGACAAAACACAAACAAAAACACAACCCAAATTAACCTATTCAGATGCCTTCATCGCTTGACGAATTGCATCACCTTTGTTTCTTTTCCATTTTCAACCCGGACCGCATATCGCCCTGGTGCAAGCCGACCAATGTCGATGCGCGCATAGGTATCCTGATCTTTGTCTTTGCTGACCAGAATTTTCCCCATTTCATCCGTTATGCTGATCCGTACCATTTCCATCTTCGTGTGTATGTCAAGGGTTTCTTTCTCTTCATGAAAAACCAGGTAGCCGGCTTCTGAATTTTGGATATAAATGGGATGGCTTTGATGAACCTGACCTCCCACATCCGTCTGTCTCAGTCGATATTCGTTCAGCCCATCAAGCGGAAAACGATCCTCTAATCGATAGGTCCGGATGGTTTGACTATTCCCTGCTGCTGGAATCAGATTGACGATCCCGAACTCTCCATTTGCCAACTTCCGCTCAATCGCGAAGTAATCACTTCCAATCTCAGTAGCAGTGGTCCAATTGAGTTCGATGATCCCTTCCCTGGGGATCGCTTCTAATGCCAGAAGTTCTCCGCCAAATCGTATTTCTAAGGCCTCATTCCAGAGTCCCTGCGGTAATTGCCGCTCTCCCAAATTGGCCAAAGCCTGTTCGCGGTCAGGCATTTCTCCTGCAGCTTTCAGTACTTCATTGATCCAACTCAGACGCTGGAGGGAATCATTTTGTGCCAAACATGAGATACAGACAGCCAGGTGGAAGAATAGGGACAGCAAAAATCTCATTCTGGTATTTGCCGATTCAATTGGATTGTCGTGAAAG
>JBCBZF010000137.1:0-9294 GCA_039815525.1 Bacteroidota bacterium
GGCTTGTACCCACTACCCTGCCCTCACACCTTTATTCCAATATCACCTCCCCAATTGTCTCATCCTTGATCCAGCCGTACATATGCTGAACTGGATGCAGCAACATTGGCGATTCCCAGAAAATAAAAAACCGGACCACTTTTTCAGCAGTGGCCCGGCTGCAAATATGCGTGTATCAGGGAAAAAAGCATTTGGCGTAGACATTCAGCGTGTCGACGCCTTGGGCTTTTAGCGTTTGTTATTCTTCATACTTAAAAGGCGCACTCATGCCACCAATCATGGCGGTAAAGTCTCCACCTTCGGTGGTCCATTTCAGATCGCGGCCAATAAAGGCCAAATCTTCTGCTTTGAGCGTAAAGCGCACGGCTCTGGCTTCACCTGGGGCCAGCGTGATTTTCCGAAAACCTCTCAATCGCTTGGCAGAAGGCGTAATGCTGGCAAATTCGTCCTTTACATATAATTGAATCACTTCTCTGCCCATCCGGCGACCAGTATTGCGCACATTCACAGAGATGGTGATTTCGCCACCAGTGCGCAGCGTGGATTTGTCAATCACCAAATCGCTGTATTCATAGGTCGTATAACTCAAGCCATGCCCAAATTCAAACTGTGGATTGAAGCCGCTCCGCCCAAAATCAATGCTCAGGGTTTCAGTCAGCTTATGATCGTAAGTGTAAAGAGAGTTTGAATAGCGCGGATAGGTAAAGGGCAGTTTGCCTTCGGGATTGTGATCACCATAAATGATGTCGGCAATGGCCCGCCCACCTTCATCTCCGGGGAGATAGCACAACAGCACGCCATCAGACAGGGCAACTTCTTCACGAATGATCCGTGGACGGTTGGAGACCACCACCAGGATGATAGGCTTTCCAGCACCTGCCAGGGCTTTGACCAGATCAGATTGTGCTTTGGGCAGATTCAGGCTTTCGATATCTCCGGGCTTTTCCGTGGCCGGCGCTTCCGCCAGACATACCACAATTTGATCCACATCCTCCGCCGCTTTGAGCGCTTCCAGAATATTTACGGGTTCATTCACCTTGCTACCCTCTACATATTTGATCCGGGCTTCTCCCGCTTTGCGGGTCATGGCTTCGAGGATGGTCCATTTGTCTTCGTTGTCGTATTGTGGGTCATTGCCCTGCCAGGTGCGGCTCCAGGCCCCATTGAGATACATCATGGAATTGGCAGAGGGGCCAGTAAGCAAAACCTTGCTCTCCCGCGCCAATGGCAGGACATTTCCTTTGTTTTTGGCCAGGGTAATGGATTCTAAAGCCGCTTGTCTTGCTACATCGGAATGTGCTTCGGAGGCAAACTTAGGATAGGCATCCATGGCAAAAAATGGCTTATCAAAGAGTCCCAGTTGATATTTCAGGGTCAAAATTCTTCTGACGGCTTCATCAATCCGGGACATGGGGACTTCGCCTTCTTCTACCAACTCGACCAGGTAATCAGAAAACGTAAAGTCTTTGGGGACCATGCTCATGTCGATGCCAGCATTGATGGCAATCTTTACCGCCTCCTTTTGGCTGGATGCAATACGATGCGGGTCATGGAGCTTTTGAATGTCTTCCCAATCGGTAACGGCCAGTCCGGTAAATCCGAGCTCATCCCGCAACAAACCTTTGAGAATGGCTGAATTGGCATGAACGGGAATGCCATTCATTTCAGCAGAATTAATCATCACCGTTTTGGCGCCTGCATCAACTGCGGCCTGAAAAGTGGGCAAGAAGTACTCACGCAACTGCCGTTCTGGTAAGTAGGCTGGCGTCCTGTCTTTGCCTGTGAAGGGAAAGCTGTAGCCTAAAAAGTGCTTCATGCAGGAAGCGACCCGATACTGATTGGCAACATTTTCTCCCTCATATCCACGAATCATGGCCACTCCCAGTGTTTTTGCCAGATATACGTCTTCGCCAAGGGTCTCAAAGCAGCGCGACCACAGCGGCTGGCGCATCAGGTCCAAAACTGGTGAAAAGTTCCAGGGAATGCCAGAAGCACGACATTCATAGGCAGTAACTGCAGCAGCTTGTTCGACCAAGCCAGGATTCCAGGTAGCGGCCTGTCCCAATTGTTGTGGGAAAAGGGTCGAACCAGTGGTGTAGTTTTGTCCATGAATCGCATCAATGCCAAAAAGAACTGGAATTTTGAGGCGACTCTGTTGAACTGCCTTATCGATTCCGGCATGTACTTCATACCAATATGCGCGGGTGTAGGCATGTCCGCTCACATTCAAAATTGAGCCAACCCCATAATCAATGATGGTCTGCTTCAGTTTATCAGGACTCAAACGCTGTGGTTCCACCAAATTGTAGACTTCTCCTTCAGAGATCATGTCAATGGTCAACTGGGTCATTTGGCCGACCTTTTCTTTCAGAGTCATCTTGGCGAGCAGGGCGTCAACTTCCTTTTTGTAGAGATCATCCTGTGCAAAGGATACATTCAGAGCAAGCAACAGCAGGCTCAAAAGGATATAGCGGATCGAGTACATCATAGGAAAAAATATTACATCCTCGGAATTTGTAAAAAGGATTGAAAACTACAATCCTGTAAAATGATGCGCCCCTACAATCATTCCATTAAGCAGTACAATCCAACCATTTAGCCATAAGTTTTCCCGCAACAGACAAAATGCCTCTTCAAATCGCATGATCCGCCGTTATTTCGAGTGTAGGATGATTCGACAATCATACTCACGCTCTTTAAACCCAAGAAATTTAACTACTCATGAAGCGTATTATTCGCCTTTTCGCTGCCGTAATGGCTCTTTGTTTTTTCACGCCTGTTTCCGCAAACATTATTTTTGTGAGCACCACTGCCAATGGATCTGCTGATGGATCTTCCTGGGAAAATGCCTTCACAGATTTGCAGGACGCCATCGATGCCGCACAGGCAGGAGATGAACTCTGGGTTGCACAAGGCACTTATTCTCCCAGTCGCGACCAGCAGGGAAATACCCAAGATATCCGCACTTACACATTTTTCCTCAATAAAAACATCGCTGTCTACGGTGGATTTCAAGGCATTGAAAACATCAAGGGACAACGTAACCCGCTTTGGTACCGGACCACATTGAGTGGGGATCTCGGACAAGCTGGCCAGGGACAGGATGATGCCTACCATGTTGTCTTCATCGAGCAGGTCAGCGACCTGGTTCTGGATGGATTTGTCATCGAAGATGGCGCTGCCGAAGGAAGTGGCATCGACCAAAATGGTGGTGGCATTCTGTTGCAACAATCCAGCAACGTCCTGTTCAACCATCTTGGCCTGCTTGGCAACTATGCCCAGGGTGGAGGCGGTGGCGTTTACACCTCACAGTGTAGCAACATCAAAATGTACAATATGCTACTCTGCGGTAACCAGGCCGGACAGCATGGCGGCGCCATCTACAATGTTCAGGTCAGCAACTGGATTTCTGTCAATAATATTCTCTTCCAAAATACTGCTTCACAGCATGGCGGCGCGTTCTTCAATGAAGCTTCCAGCCATCTTACCATCACCAATGCAACGGTCCTGTCTAATCAGGCGGGCGCCAATGGCGGCGGTAGCTGTAACCAGCAGATGAACGATTTCCATGTCTACAATAGCATTTTCTGGGACAATAGCGATCAGGCAGGCCTTGGCCATGCCGCAGCACAGGGCTTCCAGGGATCTGGCTGTACCAATATGAGTTATTCACACTCTCTGGTGCAGGGTTCATTGGGTAGCGGAGCCAGTTGGAACGCACCATTCAGCGATGCCGGCAACAACCTGGATTTTGATCCATTGATTGCTGATGCTTTCGGTCTGGACTATGTTCCATGTACTGATGATGACCGCTTTGGTCTCGCCGCTGGCTCTCCGGCTCTCAACGCAGGGGACAACGCTGCTCCTGGGATCGTCGGCCTGCAGTTTGATTTTGCAGATGCAGCCCGGGTGCAGGATGGCCTGATTGATATGGGTGCCTGCGAAGGCATTGCCGCCGCGACTTTCCCAGTCGAATGGCTGTCAGTTGAAGGGCGCTGGGAGCGTAATGGTGATCTGCCTGTGGCAGTCATCGAATGGTCCACTGCCCGTGAAGAAAACAGCGACCGTTTCGTGGTAGAACGCGCCATCAATCTCACCAATGATGAGTGGACGGCCGTCGGAAGTCTGGCCGCTGCTGGCAACAGCAATGACGTACGCAGCTACAGACTGGACGATTCTCCTTTCTTTAGTCAGCAGGAAGCGCGAAACCTGGTGTACCGCATCCGTCAGATCGATATTGATGGAACCACCTCTTTCAGTCAGAGCATTGTCCTGGCTGCGGCAGACCTCAATGCCTTTGGTGAGATGACGGTTTTCCCGAATCCTACTGCTGGCAATCTCTCCTTACAGGTTCAATTGCCCAAGGGTCAGACCACCGAGCGTCTCCGCATCTTCAATACCGCCGGCCAATTGGTGGTTGATCGGGCCCTTTCGCAGAAAGAAGTGCTCTTCACCGACATCGATCTGAGTCATCTGCCCGGTGGGATGTATGTGGTCCAGCTGAGTTTTACTGACGGACAACTGCAGAAGAACATTCACAAATTATAGTAATCGGTAGTAGTCAATTTTCAATAAGGGTAACCGGTCCATAGATACATGGATCGGTTTTTTTCTTTACCGGCACCATCGAAAAATGCCTCACCGGTGATGATCACCAATGAGGCATTTCTGTCAGATAAAGATTCCTTAGTTCAAAGAATCAATCACTTCCAGGGCTTTTGCATATTCTGGTTCCTGCGCAATTTCAGGGACCAACTCAGCATACTGGATTTTGTCATTCGCATCAATGATAAATACCGCCCGGGCAGACAGACCTTTCATCGGTCCAGACAGAATCTCGGTGTTGTACTCGTCAATGAAATCTCCGTAGCGGAAGTCAGACGCCAACATGACATTTTCGATGCCATCTGCTTCGCAGAAACGCTTCATAGCGAAGGGCAAATCACGTGATACCACAATGCCCAATACATCCGGACGCTTGGCGAGTTCTTCATTGAATTTACGGGTCTCCATTTGGCAGATACCCGTGTCCAGGCTTGGAACAGCAATGATCACCCGCACCTTGCCTTCAAAATCAAGCAGACTGGCTTCAGTCAGATCTTCTTTGACAAAGGTAAAGTCAATCGCTGGTGCACCGACACCAGGGATATCATCTTTGATGGAATAAGGGGTTCCTTTTAGAGTTACGCTCGACATCTTTGGTCAGTTCGAATTAGGTGTTTTATTGAAAGACAAATGTACAACAATCTGAGGATTGCTGTAAGAGAGTGGATAATTTTCTCCTAAGCGCATGTAATTTTGGGAGATGGCTTGCGACAGATAGGCCGAAGCATTCCAAAATGCGCTTATCTGCACCAAACACTCAGACTTCAGAAATTGTTGGCATTATACACCAACCCGCATCTGTCGTGGAGCAAAACAAGCAGGCATTTGTCGAATTGATTGCCAAAAATCAGGGGATCATTCACAAAGTATGCAGTATGTACACCCGGTCCGAAGAAGATCATCGTGATCTTTTTCAGGAGGTATTGGTGCAGCTATGGCGGGCGTATGGCTCCTTTGCCGGTAAGTCAAAAATTTCTACCTGGATGTACCGGATTGCCCTCAATACCGCTATTTCAGGACTCAGGAAAAAAGAAAGAAGGCCCCAACCAGGTGAGCTCAATACCGAAGCCCTACAACTTCCCGGCATTGAACGGGACCCGGAACTGGAGGAGAAAAAGACATTTCTTTACAAAGCAATCGAACAACTTTCCAAAGTGGAGAAGGCCATCGTCATGCTTCACCTGGAAGACCATAGTTATGAAGAGATTGCGGCCATCATTGGGATTACCAAGACCAATGTGGGCGTGAAGCTCAATCGTATCAAAGGCAAGCTGCGCAAAATCATGAAGCCGCATTTTCAATGATCTGAAGCGATGAATCTGGACGAGCTGAAAATATTATGGCAGGAACATGCAGCCCATGAGGTTGAAGCATTCTGGCTGCGCCAGGACGAGATCCGCACGATGCTGCGCCATAAAAGTAAAACTGCCCTGGGCAAAATTCAGCGCAACATCAAGCTGGAAATGGCGGCCGTGGTGATTCTGGGATTATTGGGGCTGTGGCCAATCAACGGCAGTGTACAAATGAGTGCCGTCCTGATTGTCGGGATCTACATTCTGGCCAGTGGCTTGTTTTACTGGTATAAATACCGTGCGCTCAATCGGGCGGACATCGCCAATGGCAATCTCCGCTCAGCGCTCGAACAGCTCACCCATACCATGGGCCGCTATATGAACATCTACCGATGGTTTGTGATTTTGTTGATTCCCGTTTTGGGGATTGGCAGCACCATCCTTGGATTTCTGATGGCCGTACAGGAAGACGGCCAATCCCTGGCAGAGGTACCCGTTTTTATCTTTATTATTCTGGGAGGAATTGGTTTGCTTTATGCCATCATCGCCAGTCTCTTTACCCGTTGGTACCTTCAAAAACTCTATGGACGTTATTATCAGGCCCTGAAAGATTGTCTGCGAGAACTGAATGATATCGAAGAATTAGAGACAAAGTAGCTACAGCCCCTTTCATGCCATGCGCAGTGGACCTCAACCTCTAAGCCTCATCCTGTTTGTATTCTCCTTCTTTCCGCAGCTCTTTTGGGGACAAACGATCATTGAAGGGAGCATCACCGATGGCAATACCGGTCAGGCCTTGCCTTTCGCCAATGTGGTCTATCAACCCGAAAAGCGCCTGGGAGCTACGGCAGACCTCAATGGTAATTTTCGCATACAGTCTCCCCAACCCATCCAACTGCTGCGGATCACCTACATCGGTTATCAGCCACTTTGGTTAGCAGCCGATACCATAGATTTTTCCAGTCCACTTCGTATCAGACTTTTTCCCAATGATGTACAAGTAGAAGAAGTTTTGATTGCAGCTGAACGCAATCCTGCTCTGGGCATCATCCGTAAAGTCATTGCCAACAAAAAGCGCAACAATCCTGAAAAGGTAGAATCCTTCACCTATGAATCGTACCAAAAAATCCTGGTTGATTTCCTGACTGGCGAAGCCAAAGATCATAAAAGTGCCCGCATCGACACCAATATGGCCCGCATGCGAAAGTTTTCTGACATGCAGCACCTGATGGTCATGGAAACAGTCAGTGAACGAAAATTTTTGTTTCCTGACCGGGATGAAGAAAGCATCATTGCCTCTAAGGTATCAGGCCTGCAAAATCCTACTTTCGGTGCATTGGCCACAGATTTTCAGCCATTCTCTTTTTACAAAGAAATCATCCCGCTCTACGACCGGGAGTTCATCAATCCCATCGCCAATGGCAGTCTGCGGCGCTACGACTTCCGCTTGCAAGACACCATCTATCAGGCAGAGGATACCGTCTATGTTATTTCTTTTTCCCCAAAAAAGGGAAGGGTATTTGATGCATTGACTGGTTTGCTCTATGTCAACACCTTTCATTATGCTCTTCAAAATGTGATTGCCAAACCCTTTAGACCAGGGACCATTGACCTGAGCATTGAACAAGCTTACACCTGTATTGATCGCAAACAGTGGTTTCCGGAACAGCTACATTTTGAGATGCTGCTGCGGGAATATCCCAGTCCGGAATTGGGCTTGCGTCTCGCTGGAAAAAGTTATCTGCGCAACATTCGACTGGACACTGCTTTGGCAAAGAAAAACTTTGCCCTTGAATCGGTCCGTATGGCAGAAGGAGCCGGAAAGAAGGACAGCCTGTTTTGGAAAGCGCAGCGGTATCAGGCGTTGACCCAAAAGGAAGAGACGACTTACGCAGTCATCGACAGCCTGGGAAAAAAAATGAAACTGGACTGGACCATGCAGCTGATGAATGAGCTTGCGAAAGGTGTCTTACCAATTGGCCCGGTTCATTTCGATCTGGGACGCTTTTACCGCTACAATGAATATGAAGGCAATCGCTGGGGACTGGGCGTCAATTATCAGCAAACGCCCTGGGAACGCCTCAATTTTTATGGATACGGCGCTTACGGCAGTCGGGACCGATCATGGAAATATGGTGGCGGGCTGGACTTTTTGGTTCATAAAAGCAGTGAATTCCGACTGGGCTTCGATTTTGCACAGGACCTCATTGAACCAGGACTCCAATCTTTGAGCATGGAGCGTGATCTTTCCAATCCACGTACCTTTCTGACAGCACGAATGGATTCTGTACAAAAAATCGAGAGCAGTCTTTCGCTTCGACTTTTCCGTTTTTTGACCGTGAAAGTGGCAGGACGAAAAGGCTACCGACAGTCCACTGATCCTGATTATCGCTTTTTACCAGAATCAGGTATTCCTTTTCAGCGACGTACCAATCTGACCGAAGCAGAAGTGCGGCTGCGTTTCGCTTTCCGCGAACGATTTGTCCAGACGCTGGGACAGCGCGTGTCAACCGGGACCAGCTTTCCCATTTTGGAGCTACAGTACACCAGGGGGCTGAATGTCTGGAGAGGAGAGTTGGAATATGACCGCATCGAAGCATCGATTCAGCACGATTTCCGGACCAAAAAATGGGGCAACAGCCGTTATCGTTTGCAGGCTGGCCTGACCAATGGCGGTGTACCCCTGAGCTTTCTCTTCTTTCATTCCGGTGCGCAAACAGAAGATTTGTTCTTTTGGGCCCGTGAATCCTTTCAAACCATGGGACCTTATGATTTTTTATCAGATCGTTTCGTCGAATTCTTCTGGGAACAACGTTTCAGCCGACCACTTTATCGATCCGCTTTTTCGCAGCCGACTTTTACCTTAACCCATGCCGCCGCCTGGGGTGACCTTCGCAATCCGGAAGCCCATCAGGGCATCGATTTCCAGACCATTGAGAAAGGATACTATGAAGCAGGTGCCATTGTTGATCAAATCCTGCGGATGAAATTCAGTCTGGCCTACATTGGCATTGGGGTGGGTGGATTTTACCGCTATGGTCCTTATCACCGTGGCAGTTGGCAAGACAATGTCGCATTCAAACTTTCCCTGAGCGTGAGTACGGATTAGTCCAATCCCTCCTTCACATCCCGATAACTCACCAGTTTGATGTTGCGGGCTTTGATCAGGGCCAAAATCTCCGGATGGGTCCAGGCTGAAGTAACGCCTTGCCGATCCTGCGCAACCTGTTCATAGCCGATATGCCAAACCCCCTGAACTTCCGGAACATCATATGCCGGATGCTCTAAAAACCACCACTTACCGGGTGTTAATTCACCGAGGCGCTGTTTCAGCGCGGCCACTTTGTCAGCAATCTGCCCGGTCTTGCCATATTCCCAGGGAGTCAGGTATTGAAAA
>JBCBZF010001063.1:0-2498 GCA_039815525.1 Bacteroidota bacterium
ACCTTTGGACAAAGGGTGTAGGCACAAACCACATAGCAATGAAGTGTATTAGGGTTCACAGAAACCTTGCACAAGCGCCACTTTTCTCCGTATTTGGCGAAAAGCGATTTCCATGAATCTTCAAACCGCCATCGACTACGCCAGCCGCTGCCATGCAGCGACCAATCATACCTATGACGAGCATCCTTACGCCTTCCATCTCAGCCTGGTCGCGGAGGCAGCGAAAAAGTTTATTGGTGATTATGACGAACAGACGCAGCAAACCATTCTCGCTGCCGCCTGGTGTCATGACCTGATCGAAGATGCCCGAGAAACCTATAATGATGTGCGAAAAGTAGTGGGAGAGGAAGTGGCAGAATTGGTGTATGCGCTCACCAATGAAAAAGGCCGCAACCGGGCTGAGCGCGCCAATGACAAATACTATCAGGGCATTCGGGAAACGCAGTATGCGACCCTGGTCAAAGTCTGCGACCGCATCGCCAATTTGCAGCACAGCATCAATACGCAGAGCCGCCTGGCGGCGATCTACGCAAAAGAACAGCCCAACTTTCGTTCAAAGCTCTACGTGGAGGGCGAATATGAAAATGCCTGGAGGCATCTCCAGGCATTGGTTGATTCTGTATCGGGATGACCGGCTACTTAAAGCTGACCAGTTCAATGTCAAAAATCAGGGTCTCATTGGGACCGATGTCGTTGCCAGCTCCTCTGGGGCCGTAAGCGAGGTCAGACGGAATGTAGAAGCGGAATTTTGATCCGGTCTTCATCAACTGTACGCCTTCGGTCCAGCCAGGAATCACATTGCGGAGCGGAAACTCGATGGTTTCACCACGCTGGTAAGAGCTGTCAAAGATTTTTTCATTGAGCAGACGACCTTCGTAATGTACCGTAACGGTATTGTCAGCCGTCGGCTGTGGTCCGTCTCCTTCCCGCAATACTTCATATTGCAGACCGCTTTCCGTTACCTGGATTCCTTTTTTCTCTTTGTTTTTCTGCAAGAAGAGCTCGCCTTCTTCCTTGGCTACGGCAGCGCGTTCTTCGCTTTTGCGTTGTGCTGCGGCCTGGGCCATGCGCTGAAATTCTCCCAGCAGTGAGCGTGTCTCCTGGTCGGTCAACTTGACGTTTTCGCCCGCCAGTGCGTCTGCCAATCCCTGGTAAAAGGTCTGGGCATTGATGGTCAGGTCCGTCCGCTTGAGATTGTTGGCAATATCTGTCCCCAAAGCATAAGAAATGCTATCAATTTGGGTCTCCAATTTGGTTTTCTTTTGACCGAAACTACTGAGGGGGAGAAGAAGCCCGACCAACAGCAGTATGAAAATTGTCCTCATATGATATTTACATTTTTTCTTTCCATCTGATAACGCATGAAAACACAAAAGCGTCTGCGATCAGATCGAAGCACAAGTTTGCGCGAAAATACAAAAAAGCCAAGTGTGAAATTGCCTTAAACAAAGACGGTGGCCACTTTTTCTGCGACCACCGTACACATTCAGCGAAAAGAATAGATCAGACAGTTGATTCGATTCGAATTCTTTGATGTTTTATAGCAAACGGAATGAAATCGGCATGGTGTGGAAAGCCGGTACCGGCTCGCCTTTTACTTTGCCAGGAATCCAGCGTGGCATCATTTGTACCAGACGAATGGCTTCCTCATCACATCCGTGTCCTACTCCTTTGATGACTTTAATGTTGGACAGCGAACCGTCAGCTTGAACCACAAAGCGTACCAGTACATCTCCTTCTACTTCTTGAGAGCGCGCATCGTTAGGATAACGAGAGTTACGACGCAGGAAGCGAATCATTGAACGACGTCCGCCTACGTACTGGGGTGGAATTTCCGTTGCGATGTATGGGCTGCTGCTCTCAGCTTCTTCGGTTGCATTGGCACTGGCGATACCAGAGTTTCCGCTGGTAGGTGCTTCGGTGCTGGGCGCGGCTGTCTGCTCACCTGCATTGGCAGTCAGGCTTGGTGGCTGAACGGATGCTTCAGCCAATTGTGGCGCTTCAGGCGTGTTCAGTAGACCCGTTTCAGCAATTTCATCTCTGATCTCAATGGAACGAGCGGTGCCTTCCGGATCGTCTTCTTCGCCACCTTCAGGCGTATTTTCAGCGATGCTTTCACTTGTGTTACCCGCATTCGTAGATACCGCCAGACGCTTGCGGTATACACTGGTCTTTTTGCCGAGTTGACTGGCAAACAGGCGGATGGTATAATTCCCTTCAGCCGGATAGGTGTAGGAAATCTCACGACGCATACGACGACGCTCTCCATTGCCAAAATCCAATGTGTAAGCAACAGATGAGCTGTAATTTTCAATGGTGAAATTCAAGGGCTTACCTGCTTCACGAGGACCATTGATGTCAATGAAAAATTGCTCCAAGCCTGCTGATACAGCCATGCGTTGAGATCAGTTTCATCCGGCAGGAGATAGACGGTCACCTGTCCGTTCGGCTCTATTTGGTAGAGGAAGGATTGGGGATCAGCGCGCATCTCGGCTTGC
>JBCBZF010001266.1:0-1776 GCA_039815525.1 Bacteroidota bacterium
GGAGAATTAGTGGCTTACCACAGTTTATTCTTTGATAAATTTCTCATGTACGTGTTCCTTACCTCGTTTGAGATAAACTTGATAAACGCCTCTGGCCAAGTCTGCGATGTTTAGAAAATAGACGCTTCGATGACCAGTCCCGATCACGCTCTTTTCCCGCAGAACCCGCCCTTGTAAATCGATAATTTGAATCTGGGCGGGTAGATTCTGTTCAATCAGACACGACAGGCGCAGGTAGTCCTGACTCGGGTTGGGATATACCTGAAGCGTAAGGTCAGTGTCATACTCAGTGAGAACAACCTGTACAACCCGGCTGTAGTCTACCTCTCCGTCCAGATCAACACTTCTGAGGCGGTAGTACACAATCGCTTGCTGTTGGGAAGCAGTATCTACAAAGCTGTATGAAGTAGGCTCGTTGCTGGAACCAGCAGCTTTAAGCTCGGCAATAGAGAGGAAAAAACGACCATTATCGGAACGTTCTACCTGGAAGAAGTCGCTGTTCGACTCGGTCGCAGTCAACCAATTCAGGTGAATCCCATCGTTTTCAGCCCTTGCCCTCAAATCCAGAAACTCAACCGGTAGGGTGAAACTGGATTCTGAACCGAAGGTTCCGCCAGAGAAACTGGTCAATCCATCGAATTGAACATAATTCTTGGCACTACCACCATCATCTGTATCACCTCCAGCAGCATTTTCAGAGCCAACATTGGTGGTCAGATTGACATAGCCAACCCCAGCATAGCCATTGAATTGTGTGGGAATGCTGGTGTAGTCTACTGGATTATCGGTCTTAAACCACCGATAACTTGGTGGACCGCTCAGGTCTGAGGCCATTGTAGTCGCTGAGTCAACCAATGCATCCCATTCTGCCTGAGGATAATAGAAACGGATATTGACTGTACCATTGAGACTGCCTTTGGTCGCAATGAACCAGGCCCGGCGCATCAGGACCACCCCTTCGGATCCATCATCGTTGCGTGTGGGTGCCGGAACGGTTTGCACTTCAACATAATCAATGACGTTTTCTAAAGGTTCGGTATTGGTTCCATTTTGTACCGAAAGGATATAGCGGTCTGACTGCAGCGGATTGTAAAAGCGTAACCATCCACCTGCTTTCTCACAAAATCGTGTCGCCCGAACCACGCCGGTATTGGCACCCAGAGTATGGACGTTGCTACCATTGACCCAATGAAAATCATTGGTGGTATCACCCTCAGTGATCGCATACCAGGTAACAGAAGCGGCACAGCTGGCATTGTCAATGTCCCGATAGTCGGGTTCTGCATTATCTGCTCCACCATTGATGTCATTGGCAGGAAAGACATCATCCAGCTCATTTCCTGAAGAGGTATTGACACCAGTACTGGTATTACCGTTGACCCCACCTGAGCCATCATCTCCCGGTGGCGTGATACTGGTTGTGAAGATCGTTGGATCACTGTCATTGCTATCAAAACAATCTACATATCCATCGCCATCGCTGTCTTCGGTACAACTCCCACTGACCCCATCAGGTTGACTGTCCCCATCATTGAGACTGTCCCAGGCTTCCTGGATGTCGGGTACGCCATCATTATCCGAATCGGTATCAAGGTAATCAGGTACGCTATCACTCCCTGCGTCTGTATTGACGGCGACAATCCCTGCTGAACCAGCACCTCCCCAATTGCCATCATCATCATCAAAGGCATTGTCGATGCCATCATTGTCGTCATCAGATCCGGTAGGAGGTATGTAGCCAGTCGTTGCCTGGGCCTCATAAATATCAAAGATGCC
>JBCBZF010000084.1:0-11171 GCA_039815525.1 Bacteroidota bacterium
CGAAGCCAGCAACGCCTTTTCGACGACCGCCGCCAACGCTTGATCGGCCCCCTGCCACAACACCTCCCTTTCCGGCAGGGTCGAAAAATCTGTCAAACTCGACAAGAGATGGCAGCAATACAAGGATCACATGCGAAGGCGGAAGAACAATCCCCTCCTGCAAAAAATCAAAGACCGTCTTTTTGGCCGGGAATTGATGCGGGCTTTCCGATCCTGATCATTTTTTCTCAACTTTCTCATTCACCCCACAACAATACTCATGTCCAATCCACACAAAGTCGTTCTCGCATACAGCGGCGGCCTCGATACCTCTTACTGCATCAAATATCTCACCGAAGTCAAAGGGCTCGAAGTACATGCGGCCATTATCGATACGGGTGGTTTTTCTGAAGAAGAACTGCTCAATGTCGAGAGCCGTGCCTATGAATTAGGTGCCAAACACTTCGAAGTACTGGATGAAGTCAAGCATTATTATGAAGCCTGTCTGCGTTATCTGGTCTTTGGCAATGTGCTGAAAAACCATACGTATCCGCTGTCGGTGAGTGCTGAGCGTATGTTTCAGGCCCTGGCCATCGCCAATTATGCGAATCGAATTGATGCGGCGGCGGTTGCACACGGTAGCACGGGTGCCGGCAATGATCAGGTTCGTTTTGACCTGGCCTTTGAGATTCTGGCGCCGCATTTGGACATCATTACCCCGATTCGCGATCAGCAATTGTCGCGGGAGGCGGAGATTGAGTTTCTGCAAAGTCATGGTGTCGAATATAGCTGGGAAAAAGCGCAGTACTCCATCAATCAGGGTTTGTGGGGCACCAGTGTAGGCGGCAAGGAAACCCTCAATTCCTGGGATCATTTGCCGGAATCTGCCTGGCCTTCTCAGCTGGAAGCAAAGGAAGAAAAGTTTGTGGAGTTGATGTTTGAGAAAGGCGAACTGGTAGGATTGGATGGTGAAAAAGCGGCCCATCCGGTGGATGCGATCAAACAGCTGCAGGAACTGGCGGGACCCTACGCAATCGGTCGTGATACCCATGTGGGAGACACCATCATTGGCATCAAGGGTCGGGTTGGATTCGAGGCAGCCGCACCCATGATCATCATCAAAGCGCATCAGCTCCTCGAAAAGCATGTGCTGACCAAATGGCAGCTCTACTGGAAAGATCAACTCGCCAATTGGTATGGCAATCTCCTGCACGAAGGGCAGTACCTCGATCCGGTCATGCGCAATATCGAGACTTTTCTGACCGATACGCAGGAAACGGTGAGTGGAACCGTGCGGGTGCAATTGTTGCCGTATCGCTATCAACTGCTGGGCATTCAGTCCCCCCATGATCTGATGTCCGCCAAATTTGGTACTTACGGAGAAATGAACCGGGCCTGGAGCGGTGACGATGTCCGTGGCTTCACCAAGATCCTCGCCAACGCCAGTAAAATTCATCAGCAAGTAAACAAATAGGAGAGAGGAGGGAGGTGTCAGGAGAGGGTAATATCCTGATTGCTGACACCTCTTCCCTCTCTCCTGACCCCTCAACATATGTCTATCAAAATCGGAATCATCGGTGGAGCCGGCTATACCGGCGGAGAGTTGCTTCGCATCCTGAACAATCATCCGGAAGCAGAAGTGGTTTTTATCCACAGCGAGAGTCAGGCTGGAAAACCAATTACCAGTGTGCATCAGGACTTGATTGGGGAAACCAAAGCGGTTTTTACCAATCAGATCAATACGGATATTGATGTCTTATTTGCCTGTGCGGGTCATGGCAAGACCAAGCCTTTTCTGGAGCAGCATACTTTCCCGGAAGAGTTGAAAATCATTGATCTGAGCCGGGATTTTCGGTTGAAAGATCCTTCCCATGATTTTGTGTACGGCTTGCCGGAACTCAACCGCCTCGCGATTCGCGAAGCCAATCATATCGCCAACCCAGGCTGCTTTGCGACCTGTATTCAGCTGGCACTCTTGCCGCTGGCGCATGGGCATCTGCTACGCAAAGCTGTCCATGTACACGCCATCACGGGCGCAACCGGAGCGGGACAGAAACCCGTCCCAACCACACATTTCGCCTGGCGCAACAACAATCTCTCGATCTATAAAGCTTTTGCGCATCAGCATTTGGATGAGATCAATCAGAGCCTGTTCCAATTGCAGGAGGACATCGACCATCCGCTCAATTTTCTGCCGATGCGTGGCGATTTTCCCAGAGGGATTTACGCCAGCGCCTATCTCAAAACTCCCATCAGTGAAAAAGAAGCCTGGGATCTGTACCAAAATTATTATACCGGGCATCCATTTACCATTCTGACCAAGGACAATCCGCATCTCAAGCAAGTCGTCAACACCAATAAGTGTCTCATTCATTTGGAGAAACATGACGACAAACTTCTGATTATCTCTATGATCGACAATTTGGTCAAAGGTGCCTCTGGTCAGGCAGTTCAAAACATGAATCTGATGTTTGGCCTCGATGAAACGCTGGGGCTGCGATTGAAAGCACAAGCGTTTTAAGCCCTAAATTCTACCAACATGAAACTCTTTGACGTTTATCCTTTGTTTGATATACAACCTGCAAAAGCCGAGGGCTGCTGGCTCTGGGATGAACAGGGAACAAAATATCTTGATCTCTACGGTGGTCATGCGGTGATCTCCATTGGTCATGGCCACCCCACTTATGTTCAGGCAGTACAGCAACAAGTATCGCAACTGGGTTTTTACTCTAACTCGGTCCAGAACCCACTGCAGCATCAACTGGCCGAAAAACTGACCCGCCTCAGCGGCTATGATGATTACCGATTGTTTCTGATCAATTCTGGCGCAGAAGCGATGGAAAACGCACTTAAACTGGCTTCGTTCCATACTGGGAGAGAAAAAATCCTGACGCTGGACAAAGCTTTTCACGGCCGAACCTCCGCCGCAGTGGCCATTACAGACAACCCCAAAGTGCAGGCGCCGATCAATTTTACCCATCATGTGGAAAAGATTGCCTTCAATGACGCGGAAGCCTTGAAAACTGCATTGGAGACAAATACATTTTGTGCGGTCGTCATCGAAGGCCTGCAGGGCGTAGGTGGTGTACAGGTTCCGGACAAAAGTTTTCTGCAACTGGCACGTCAGCTCTGTGATGAAACCGGCACGGTCCTGATCATGGATGAAATTCAGTCAGGTTATGGACGTTCCGGTAAATTCTTTGCTCACCAACATGCCGACGTCAAGGCAGATTTGATCACCCTTGCCAAAGGCATGGGCAATGGCTTTCCGATTGGAGGCGTTTTGATCAGCCCTGATTTTGAGGCCTGGTATGGCATGTTGGGGACCACCTTCGGTGGCAATCATCTGGCCTGCGCCGCTGGAATTGCGGTGCTCGACGTACTGGAGACTGAAAATCTGATCCAACATGCAGCGGATATGGGCGAAAAGCTCATGACAGCACTGGAAAAACTTTCAGAAATCGAGGAAGTTCGTGGTTATGGTTTGATGATTGGTCTAAAGTTGAAAAGTGCAGCCAAACCGATTCGCAGCAGTCTATTGTATGACCATCATATTTTTACTGGTTCTTCCAGTGATCCGAAGGTGCTGCGTATTTTACCACCGCTGAACATCGGCTGGGCTGAATTGCAGCAATTTGTCAGCAAACTGACCCAAGTCCTGCAAACAAAACCGATTCCAAACGCTTGATTCCCTATGCATCATTTCACCCAAGTCTCTGACGTAGCCGACCTCAATAAACTCCTGCTGGCTGCTAAAACCATCAAAAAGCATCCCAATCAGTATCAGCATTTGGGGCAAAACAAAACCCTCGGCCTGATATTCTTCAATCCCAGCCTGCGCACTCGTCTCAGCACCCAGAGGGCGGCCCAAAATCTTGGCCTGAACGTGATCGTGATGAACATCGGGACCGAGGGCTGGCAATTGGAATTTGAGGATGGAACGGTGATGGATCAGGGGAGATCAGAGCATGTGAAAGATGCCGCTGCGGTGATGGGCAGCTATTGCGAAATCATTGGAATTCGGGCTTTTGCGGAATTGCAGGACAAAAAGACCGACTATGAAGAGCGTGTGCTGGAAGCCTTCAAGCAATACGCCGGGGTGCCGATTCTCAGTTTGGAATCTTCGATTCGGCACCCTTTACAGTCTTTTGCGGACCTGATCACCATCCGGGAAAATACGCCGATTGGAAAACCGAAAATTGTCCTGAGCTGGGCGCCCCATCCGAAAGCCCTGCCGCAGGCGGTCGCCAATTCCTTTGCCGAATGGATGTCCGCTTCCGGCTTGAATGTCGTGATCACCCATCCGAAAGGCTACGAACTCGACCCGGCCTTCACTCGCAACATACCGATTGAATACGACCAAAAACGCGCCTTTTCCGGGGCGCATTTTGTTTATGCGAAGAATTGGAGTGCAGTCGGAGATTATGGTAAAGTGCTGCATCAGGATAAATCCTGGACCATTGATCGCCGCAAAATGGCGGTAACTGACAATGCCTATTTCATGCACTGCCTGCCCGTCCGTCGCAATGTGGTTGTTGCCGATGAGGTGATTGACAGCGATCGTTCGCTGGTCGTCAAGCAAGCTGCCAATCGGGTGGTCTCGGCCCAGACGGTCTTGAAGGAGATGTTGGAGGGGATGCGGTAGGTGAGTGTAACATCCCCTTCTGTTTTGCCGCCCCTTCAAAGGGGCTAACAGGCTTTTGCTGTAATCACACAAGAGCGTTTCCTGGACAAGCTGCAGTCAGAGACAAGGCGTGATCCGGGACCTCTGGATTTCGCACTACTGCCTTCTGAAGCGAATCGATCGTACGGGTGAGCTATTCGGCTTCTGGCAGTCTTTCGGATCTGGATTTGATCTGTCTCCGGCCTAAGCCTGTGCGGAAAAATGCTCCGCTACGCTACGGCTTGTTCGGGAAACGGCCTTTTTCCTTCCCCGTCAGCCCCTTTTAAGGGGCGTTGGGCGGAAGGGATGTTACCCGCACCGCATATACCTACCCTGTAGCCCTTAGGCAAAAGGGATGTTATATTTGCCCAACACAAACCAATTCATGTCAAAAACCACTCTCAGCATCGTCAAAACCGGCGGTAAAATCCTGGAAAACCCAGATCTGCTACAAGATCTCTTACAAGGCTTTTCACAGATCGAAGGCAAAAAAATCCTCGTACATGGCGGTGGGAAAACCGCTACCCAGGTAGCCGAAAAGCTGGGCGTCAAAACCGAGATGATCAATGGCCGCAGAATCACCAGTACGGAGATGCTGGAAGTGGCAGTGATGGTTTATGGCGGATTGATGAACAAATCTCTGGTGGCCAAATTACAGTCAGTTGGCATGAACGCGCTTGGCTTGACGGGGGCGGATCTGAACGTCATTCAGGCACACAAACGTCCCGTCAAAGAGATTGACTATGGCTGGGCAGGCGATGTAGATGGAATTGATGCGGATATGCTCACTACTTTGCTGGATCAGGAAATCGTACCGGTGATGGCCCCGCTGACACATGATCAGCAAGGAAACCTGCTCAACACCAATGCCGATACAATTGCCTCTACCGTGGCGCAGGGACTGGCTTCGCAATTTGCGGTTTCATTGATTTTCTGCTTTGAAAAGGCCGGGGTGCTCCGCGATGCCGCGGACGATGACTCGGTGATCCGCCAGATCAACCAACATGATTTTGCAGCTTATTCGGAAGATGGTACCATCTCCGATGGTATGCTCCCCAAATTACACAATGCCTTCACCGCGTTGGAAGCGGGTGTAGAGCAAGTCTGTATTTGCCACCCAAGTGGGCTATCGACGCTGCAAAGCGATGCTTTCCCCGGAACCCGTATTTCTCTCCAAACCTCAAACGCATGATTAGCGAACTCACGCAACTGCTCCAAAAGCTGATCTCGATTCCATCGCTCAGTCGACAGGAAGATCAGACCGCCAATGTGCTGGAAACATTTCTGCAAAACAAAGGTGTAGATACGAAGCGGCAGGGCAACAATGTCTGGGCCATTCATCCGGAATATGATCCGACCAGGCCCACTATTCTGCTTAACTCACATCATGATACGGTCAAGGCCAATGCTGACTGGACCCGTGATCCACATGCGCCAGACATTGAGGATGGTACCCTCTATGGATTGGGGAGCAATGATGCTGGCGGAGCTTTGGTCTGTCTGATTGGAACCTTCCTGCATTTTTATCCGAAAAAAGATCTGCCCTGGAACCTGATCATTGCGGCGACAGCAGAGGAAGAAATCTCCGGTGCCAATGGCATTGCCTCGATTCTGCCTGAGCTGGGAAAAATTGATCTGGGGATTGTGGGCGAACCAACCGAAATGCACATGGCAGTGGCAGAGAAAGGCCTGATGGTGATGGATTGTGTGGCGCATGGAAAGTCTGGACACGCCGCCCGAGAAGAAGGCCTCAACGCGATATATGAAGCCATACCGGACATCGAATGGTTTCGCACATTTCACTTCCCCAAGTCTTCGGATTTCCTGGGCCCAGTCAAAATGTCGGTTACCCAAATCGAAGCGGGTACGCAGCACAATGTGGTGCCGGATGCCTGTCGCTTTGTCGTCGATGTACGCACCAATGAATGGTATAGCAATGAGGAAGCTTTTAACATCATCGATGAAGCCACCAATTGTACCGTCAAACCCCGCTCTTTTCGCCTGAATTCTTCCCGACTGCCCTTTGAACACCCGGTCGTACAGAAAGGCAATCAAATGGGCCGGCAATTATTTGGCTCTCCGACTTTGTCTGATCAGGCCCTGATGCCGTTTGCCACCCTGAAAATGGGACCCGGGGACTCTGCACGTTCGCATACCGCCAATGAGTTTATCCATTTGCACGAATTGGAAGAGGGGCTGAACATTTACATTCAATTGCTGGAAGACTTGCAGTTGGATTGAATGGGTGCTTGAGAGAACAAGGAAAGTGGCTGATTTTTCTAAAACAGCGTTTTGCAACCGATATTGCTGAAAATTTATGCGTATCAGACACCATTGTGTCATGCCGGGCTTGGCCCGGCATCTCAGAAAGTACCAAAATAATGATGGGTAAACCATCGTTTTGCAAAACGCCCCTATAAAGACTTTACAGACCAACATCAATTATGAAACTCTGGGACAAAGGATACGATATCGCCGATGCAGTTGAGCAATTCACCGTCGGCAAAGATCGCGAACTGGATCTTCTGCTGGCCCCTTACGATGTGCTGGGCACCATGGCACACATCCGGATGTTGGAAAGTATCGGCCTGCTGGAAGCGGATGAGCTGAAGACTCTATTGGCAGAACTCAGATCCATTTATCAGGAGATTCAGGCGAGCGATTTTGTGATTGAGGATGGAATTGAAGATGTGCATTCGCAGGTGGAATTGATGCTGACGCGGAAGTTGGGAGATGTAGGGAAAAAAGTCCACAGCGGTCGTTCCCGTAATGATCAGGTGTTGGTAGATTTGAAGCTCTATTTCCTGGCGGAAATCGAACAGCTCACCGGACTGATGGGGAATTTGTTTGCGACCCTTCAGGATCTGAGCGAAACCCACAAAGACATTCTGATTCCGGGCTATACCCATTATCAGGTCGCTATGCCTTCCTCTTTTGGTGTATGGTTTGGGGCTTTCGCAGAAAGTCTGGTGGATGATTTGCACTTTTTTCAGGCTGCTTTCAAAGTCGCCAATCAAAATCCACTTGGCTCAGCCGCTGGTTATGGTTCTTCTTTTCCCTTAAACCGTAGCCTCACCACCCAATTGCTCGGGTTTGATACCCTTAGTTATAATGTTGTATATGCACAATTGGGGCGTGGAAAGACTGAACAACTCTTGGGCAGTGCCATCGCTTCTTTGGCTTCAACCCTCAATAAACTGGCCTCCGACGTCTGCCATTACATGAGCCAAAACATGGGTTTCCTGACCTTTCCGGATGCCCTGACCACTGGTTCTTCCATCATGCCGCACAAGAAAAATCCCGATGTAATGGAACTGCTACGGGCGCGATCCAATCGCCTCAAGGCCCTGCCCAACGAAATCATGATGATCACCACCAATTTGCCTTCAGGCTATCATCGCGATTTGCAATTGGTGAAGGAATCCTTGCTGCCAGCCATTGAAGATGTGAAAGCGTGCCTGTCCATCGCCGATTTTATGTTGAAGCAGGTGATTGTGAAAGAAGGCATGTTGGAACAGGACATTTACCAATATCTCTTCAGTGTCGAAGTGGTCAATGAATTGGTGTTGAAAGGCGTGCCTTTCCGGGAAGCCTACAAACAGGTTGGCCAGCAAATTGAGTCAGGGACGTTTTCTCCCGAAAAAAATGTCTCCCACACCCATGAAGGCAGCATCGGCAATTTGTGTACAGCTGAGATCAGGGCAAAAATGGACAAGGTAATGGCTGATTTTTCTTTCCAATCCATCAGAACTGCCTGGAAGCATTTACTGAGTTGATCAGCTGTTCCCAAAAGCCCGTAAGCTCAACAAAGTCGCCGTGGCAAGAATCATGAGTTCATCTTCATCGGCCAGGATGTTGACCTTGACTTCTCCCATCAGACTCAGCGCTTTTTTCTCAGCCTGGGCAATCTGGGTTTTGCCATGATAGAACTTGAATTTGCGAGACATCCATTTGTTGGTTACCGTCAGATCATGCTCATCACCCGGCAAATCGATCATGAGATTGGGACTGAAGAGACTGGTACGCTTGATCTCTGCGAAAAGGGTTTCTCCCAAAAAAACTTCGTAGGTAGTTTTGGTCACCATCCACTTCCTGATCAGAGTGGCCACTTTCTCCCCCTGCGGATCATACATATCCAGGCTGATCCCAAAGCTAAACGGCTGTGGCTTGATGAAATAGACCATCTGGCCGGCGGCATCAAATATGTCGTAGGAACGCCCGGCAAAGGACCGTTTTTTGATCAGGTAGGATTGCATACAGGAAAAACGAATTGCATCCCTGAATTTCGGTAAGCAAAAGCAAAAAGCCAATTGCTGGCTTTACTGATCGAAATGGTGGTGTCAATCAAAGCCAAAAGACATACGCAAATGAATCACCAGCATTTTGGATGGATTGGACGGCAAAATACGTGGCAGGGCACTGAGCGGTGGATAAACGGCCCCGTCTCCTGATTTTGTGATGTGATGATCGCGGATATGAGAGGCCTCCTCTCCTGCGGACAAAAGACGGCCTAAGCGTCCATTGACGACCTGAATTCGCTCTTTTGCTAATTCTCTCCCCTTGGCAATCATCCGCTCCCGAAGTATCTGGCGAGCTGGATGCTGATCTGATACCACGGCCGCAAGTGGCTCGACCTTGACATTGTGATAGTCTGTGAGTTTTGCATGCAGAGCGTCAATCTCAGCTTTTCCTCTCAACAATAAAGTGGCTTTCGCCATTCTTGGTTCTCTCCAGTATTCTGCGTGATAGTCTTTTCTCTCAAAATCCTTGGTCAGTTGCTGGAAAATATCGATCTCTACAGCATCGCTTCCACTTTCTGTCAAGATAGAATCTACGTACATGGAAACATCTACCAGAATTGCATCAGCCTGGACTGCCATACTGTCTGTCAGATATAAGCCAATGCTTCGGCTGTGTTTGGTCAGTTGGGCGAAAAGACCGTGGTTGATGCATAAAAGCAGCAGCATGAGAGGTGTTTTTTTCATAATGGATGTGTCTGGAAAATATGATACGACCAAGCTGAATCTCGGGTTGTGACTGCCCCCTTTTTGGTAGCCGTGCTGATCTCAGCTAACGTGAATTTTGGATAAGACCTATTGTTAACTATTTGATTTTCAGTATACCACCCTGCCTCTGTCCTTTTCCTTAGATGAAAAGAACCAAAAAGCAAGACGGAAAAATGTGTTTACATCCCGGACTTGATTCGGGGCTGCCAGTCCCACTATCCACCCCCTCCCGAGAATCGGGATTTGGCCAATCCAACGCGCTCTTTTCCCAATTTAGAGAAATCCTTGAAGGATACTTATCCAAAACTCAGGTTCAGTTAGGTTTTCCCTACACAAAAAATCCCAGCTACTTGGCAAAGGCTGGGATAAGTGTTTGGCTTGGAAGATTGAATCACTCTTTTTCCAGGGGATTGCGCTTTTCATTCAGGCGATGGCGGTTGATCACAGAAAATGGATAGACCACCCTTCTTGCCCGGTTCAGAGAACCCAGCGGGCGCAGATCTTTGGTCGTATTCCAGGGTGTAAACACCAGGTGTTCACCCTCGTCAAATCCTTCAGCATCCTTCTGCTCGTCTATCCTCTGTTTGAAAATGGTCAGCCGTCCTACTTTGACCGGAATGGAGACGGTCTCATCCCAGGCAATGCCATAGTCTTCAATCGGCATGCTTTGGTCTTCCGTCCCGTCTTTGACACGCTTTTGGATATAAAAATCATACACGACATCGTCCTGATTGAGAGAGGCCTGCAACATCGGTTTCAAGCCATCAGCATGCTTGTTTTTTTGGATTGCTTTAGGCGTGGCCGGGCGGATCAAAAATTTCACCGCAATGTCTCCCAACCGAAATGGCGCCACACCCCAGTAAAATGTATTGAGTGGATCGTCTTTGGGGGAAGCAGTCCGGCGGTATAACAGACCACGTGTATTGGTAAACAATGCTTTCAATCTTGCACCGAGGCCACCATCAATGGCCCGCATCAGCGATTCATAATCCCGGACGTCATTGGAGATGTATTTGGGCTGGTTGAGAAAAAGAAAATCCTGGGAGTCTTCAATTTGCATGGGCAAAAACTTCTCTCCGCTGACGCCCCGAACTTTGATCGCAAAACCGATACTGGCAATCTTATCAGTATCTGGTCCGGCTGGTCCATCACCATTGGATACCCTGACCTTCGCATCATAGGTGTGAGCCACCTTGAAAATACTGTGTTGTAAAGCGGGATCCTGATGATCAAATATTTCCAGTTTGGCGTTTAGCAGACCATGGCTTTTGGCATGAATGGCACGTTGGACCGGATACTTTTTATCTGGTGCGGATGCAGAGGCATGTCGATAATGCTTTTGAAAATGTCCCGCAAAAATATCCACAAAACGTCTGATGACGTCCTTTTCTCCGGGGATTTCAAATTCACCGATTTCGGTATCCAGATAGTCTGGCTCAGCAAAATATGCTTCTACTGCAGCCTTAAAGGTTCGGATGTGGTCCTGAGACATGGCAAAGGAAATTAAATGTGGTAAAAAAGCC
>JBCBZF010000448.1:0-5657 GCA_039815525.1 Bacteroidota bacterium
CATTGGGTGAACCATATTGTGCATATAAATGGATCGGATTCTCTTGCGTAGAGGCTGGGCTTCCATCACCAAAATTCCAGTTATAGTTGAGATTTTGGCTGGTTCCCGGACGAGAGAGATTGGTAAATTCAGTAGCAAAACCTTCACACACATTGGTGAAGTCAAAATCTGCCACCGGGTTTGCATAGACCTCAACATCTACCTGATTACTGGCCACACAACCCGCAGCTGTGGTCGCAGTCAGCTGACTATTGTATGTCCCCGCGGCCAAATAAGTATGGCTTGGCAGCGCTACACTGGATTGGTTGCCATCACCAAAGTCCCATTGATAACTCACACCCGGCCCGACAATATGGGTAAACTGGGTTGTAAGCCCCAAGCAAACCGGTTGCGCCAAATAGGAAACGATTGGTAGGGAATCAACCAACACGAGTCCTTCAGCCGTATCAGGACAGGCTGCCGAATTTTCAGTAATGAGTTGGACCGTGTAGATTCCAGGCTGCTGATAGGTATGAACCGGATTCGAAGCATTGGAAACAGTGTTGTCTCCAAAATCCCAGGTCCAGGCAGTCACACTATCAGTTATGGTCAAATCGGTAAAGCTTGTAAAATTGCCAAAACAGACCGTATCCGCTTCGAAATCAGTCGTAATGGAAGCGCCAACGGTTACCTGTATGGTATCCATCTGTTCACAAAAACCCTGTAATGCAACTGTCGTCAAGACATATTCCAATACCAAAGGAGTTGGATTAGGGTTGGTCAGGGTCAAAGTGGGGTTAGAAACATTGGGATCAGATAAGCCTGTGGTAGGGCTCCAACTATAGGTTTGTCCATTGAGGGGCGAAACACCAATCGGAATGGTATCACCAGAACAAAGTGCCTGATCTCCGGGTGAAAAGATATTGGGAGGATCAAGGATTTCCAGTACCGCAGTATCGGTATAGATTTGTGTCGCACACAGATTGGAGTCTACATAAATAATCTCGATGGTTTCCAGTCCTTCTGTGTTATTGTCTGTAAAAATCGGTACTGGGAGCGTTACTGTGGTTTGGCCTGGTAGCATCACAATGCTATCAGGCAATACCGGATAATCTACTCCCGGCGTAGCCGTACCGCCAATCGTATAATGAAAGACTACTGTATCATTCAGAGGCGTCGGAATGCTAAACGTAAAGAGGCCGTCCACGCAGTCTTCAACTGCGATGTTATTGCCCAGTGCAGTCGAATTAACTGCCTGTAATGTCAAGGCAGGAGAACTACAACCAATCCCACCAGCCTCCAGGAATACACCAGAATCGAGAATATCATCTACCCCATCAGCGATGGCGAGGGTAACGGTGTAAGTCTGACAGGGTTGAACCACGGCTTCCGCAGTCAGGACTGAGGTGAAGGCATTGAATGTTATCGAGCTACCCGTCGCATTGTCCACATAAAATGCGCAGTTGGTGCATGGTCCGGGCGGGGGAGTACAGGCATTGAATGAAGTACCATTGTTGACATTATTGATCGCAACCGGTGTGGTTGTGCCTGGCACCAATGCAATATTATTGCCTGGAGGCGGCCCAAAACCAGGTCCGGAGATAAAAAAGGCGAAAACATCATTGATAGAATTGACAAAGACCGGATACTCCTCCGAAGCAAATATGTATCGAATGGCAATGGTATCACAGAGTGGTGTAATATCAAAGGTGATGACACATGCGTCCATGGTATTTGTTCCTGCAATGGTGGTCAGAGGCGCATAGCCTGGTCCGCCAAAACCAGTGGAGGCCAAGTTATTACACGCAATGATGGGCGGCAATGGTTCTGCGTCTTCGGCTTCGCCGGTTGACATCAAAACGCCACGATTCAGACCGAGATTAGAGGCTGAACCGTCAAATTCACGCAAGGCAAGGGTTGTATCACATTGGACCTGAAGATTACTGATGGTGATCCCGCCGCCAAATAGCGTTTGCAGCAATTGTGTCGTAGTAAGCGTGTCTGCTGTGGTCAACTGTGCCTGCGAAGCAAGCGGGGAAAAACAGAATGCAATACAAAGGAAAGTGAGTAATCGATTCATCATACGCAGGAATACGGCTCTCGAAAATAATTGAGATCAGACCTTTCCCGAATGACGACCAAAATGATGTCTTGGATTGGTGGTACACAGAGATGCCCTTTCTCAAAAAAATACAGGAAGCAGTCACGTTCAGATTGTAGACAAGCAAAACGAGCCCTACCCTACAAGTGAGAGCCCACTTTTGTCAGGAGGATTTTTGTGCTTTCTCTATACAAAATCATAACGCTCTTACCTACTTGTTTCTGATAAGCAGGCCCAAAAGAAGCCTGCAATGGCTCAAATGTACCTAAAAAGCGAAGATTTCGACGTAAATCTTACACCGCAGTTCGCATTATCTGGACCAAGGGCTGGATTCTGTCGGTAAAAGGTAGGGTGAGTAATCAAAGAAGGAAAGATTCTTCAGCCAGGCTAAAAAAATCCCCTCTTTCGCTGGGATGGATGTTGATGAGTCCAGCCTGAACCAATAAGACCAAAAGGCGGGAAGCCTGCTGCCGGGAAATCCGTAAAAAAGCGTGGACCTGCTCCAGGCTGACCCTGCGGCCATCATCGAGGAAATTCAGCAATTTTTTCTCCCTTTCTCCAAAACGAATGGATACGCCTTTTCTGGCTCGCTGGTGCTTGAGAACCGCAACCATTTCCCGACTGGCCAATATGCTCATATCATCCACGCGAACAAAGGTTTGTTTTTGTCCTTCCATCCGCAAAAAATGCGGTATTCGGCGGCTTTTTTTCACAGTGATGACCACCACTGCACGATTCCCTCCCACATTGACGAAGTCAATCCGGTAGGGAAGCTTGGGCACACAATGCTTATGTAGGAATTGCGAGATTGCGTATTCGTCCTCCCGCGGAAATTTACTGCCGTAAATGGTGCCATCATCATCTACACCGACCAGCAGGGTCCCTCCATCCGTATTGGTGAAAGCAATCAACTCACGGGCGATCTTTTCGGGATGGCGGGCTTTGCGCTTAAACTCAAGGCTGATTCCTTCTCCGCAGTTGACCAACTTTCTCAGTGCTTTGATGTCCATGGTTCCGGTTTTGGGGGCCGATCTCATTCCGGCAAGAAGCACAGCCACATTTCTCACCTTCTTAATTAAACATTTTCCTCCCGAAAGAGGAAACAATGACTTTCTTGTTACGAAGTCCCTTCTGAATCGTTCCACCTGCCTGCATTCTTTTCCATACATTCATAAATTCCTACATAAAAAGCAGGCATTGCTCCATGAATCCTCGTATTTTTGATCAACAGACCCCGATCCCTTATGATACGAATTCTGTCAATCTTTTCCCTTTTTGTCTTTGGAACGTGTGGGAGTCCGGTTTCCCTTACCAAACCTTATTCCCCGCCTCAGGCTGCTGGCCGCCAGTTGGAACAGCCCAAAAATATCATTCTCATGATCGGAGACGGCATGGGAATTTCGCAGATTTCAGCCGGACTTTACAGCAACCACAACAAACTTAACCTCGAACGATGTCCAGTTGTTGGTCTGATCAAAACCCATTCAGCAGATGATTTGGTAACAGATTCTGCCGCCGGCGGTACAGCCTTTGCAACGGGCAAGAAAACCCGGAATGGATCCGTAGGGGTTGGTAAAAATGGTCAACCACATAAAAGCATCCTGGAAATTGCCGAAGCGAATGGCCTGATGAGTGGGCTGGTGGTTACCTGTGAGATCACCCATGCAACCCCCGCCTGTTTCTATGCGCACCAAAAAAGCCGGAACAAACACCAGGATATTGCCATGGATTTTATCAATTCGGAGGTAGACATTTTCTTTGGTGGTGGCAAACGTTATTTTATTGAGCGGTGGGATGAAAAGAATCTGTTGACTGACCTAAAATGGAAAGGCTTTAAGGTGATGGATATGGAAAAAGACTTCACTTCCATCAAACTTGGCGACAACGAAAAACTAGCCTGCTTCACAGGTATGGATCAACCAGCCCGTCAGTTAAAAGGACGAACCTATTTAGCAGATGCCACCGAATTCACCATAAAAGAATTGGATACTCGCAGTAAAAAAGGCTTTTTCATGATGGTGGAAGGTTCCCAGATCGACTGGGGTGGCCATGCCAACGATACAGATTATATCGTCTCAGAACTGCTCGATTTTGATAAGACCGTAGGAAAAGTGTTAAACTTCGCGGCAAAAGATAAAGAAACCCTGGTGATCATCACCGCTGACCATGAGACTGGTGGGTTGGGGGTCAATAAAGGATCAGAGATGAAAATGGGTGAGCTCAAGACCGGGTATACCACGGGTGGCCATACTGCAGCCATGGTGCCGGTTTTCGCCTATGGCCCAGGTGCTGAAACCTTCAGCGGCATATACGAAAACACCGCGATCTTCGATAAGATGATGAAAGCTTACGGTTTTTCTAAATAATTTTCCAACCCTCTGATAAAAGGCGTGTCTGTTATGCGGAAAGGAGAAAGATTGAACGCGACTTACACTCATATTCACGCCGATTTGGTGGAGGCCTGTAAAACAGGCGACCGGAACGCACAGTTTCGTCTATACCAGCTTTATGCCAAGGCAATGTTCAATATCTGTGTCAGGATATTGGGCGACCGCGCAGCTGCTGAAGATGCGCTGCAGGAGGCCTTTGTCAGTGTTTTCAGCAAGTTGCACACCTTTGAAGGGCGTGCCTCCCTGGGTGCATGGATGAAAAAAATCGTCATCAATAAATGCCTCAGCCTGCTGAACAAACGCAGACTGTTCTTTGAACCACTGGATGAAAACGTCCAGGAAAATGTTTCTGCCGATACCCCGCAGGGTATTTCTGAACATGATCTCAATCCGGGAATTATTCACGATGCGATCAAGGAATTACCAGAAGGATGTCGGGTGATTTTTACCTTATATCAATTGGAAGGCTATGATCATCAGGAAATCAGTGATATCCTGAATGTCTCAGTCTCTACCTCAAAATCCCAATTTCACCGAGCCAAAAAGCTCTTACAGAAAAAACTCAAACACAAACTGCCTGAACGATGAATCGCGTGACTTATTCAGGCTCTTAATCGTCAAACATGAGAAGCATTTTGCAAAAATACCATGTGGAATATAATCGAATCATATATACAGAAAAACCGCCCCGCACTTGACGTGGACCAGCCCGGTGATCACCTGTGGGAAGGGATCGCCATGAAGCTGGAAGAGCGGTCCGGACCAAGCTTAAAACGGAAAAGCACGCAGTGGCAAATCTGGAAAATGGCCGCCGCAATCGCGATTTCCATCGGTATCGGTTATGTATTATCTCATTCTTATTCAGCCATCAACCCCAATGGTGTACCCGGCAATTCAGTCCTGAGTTCCCTCATAGGGACCAGTGCCTGTGAAGCACACGATAAAAAGATGGCAGAGTTTGAAAAGCTTGAGAAGAAAAGCCAGAAAGTCGTGGCCCAGCTGCATCTGCTGGACCCAACTGACTTTCCGCAGGTCAAACAGTTTCTGCTGAAAGCGGACTCATTGGAAGCAGACTATCAGGCTCTCCGACGGGAAGCTCGTATCAATGGCTGCAAATCAGATTTGATCCGCAAGCTGGAACAAAACACCAAAACCAAGGCCTTGCTGATTGATGAGTTGGTCCTACA
>JBCBZF010000205.1:0-8061 GCA_039815525.1 Bacteroidota bacterium
TGGATGCCAAACAGAACGAATACAACCTCACCAAAGATTTGGTTGAGAACCTTGAAGGCTTTCCGGCCAGTGTGAAGTTTTTGAAGAAAAACGCCGCCTGGATGAAGGATGCCCCGCTTTTGTCGGATGTATTCGCAGTGCCGGATAAATTTAAGGTGGCCTTTGAGAACTATCTCGATCCTTATCTCAGCTATTATGTGGTCAAAACCCGGAAAGACGCGGTCTTGGCGGTGCACATGCTGGCGGATGCGACCAAAGGCCGGGCAAACTTCTTTATCCTGGATGAACTCGATCGCTATAAACCCTCCAATCCGCTGCTGTTTACCCAGGCGGAATCTGCGCTGGATGTGGTTGAGTTTGCCGATGAATACCGGAAACTGGCAGCTTTTCTCCTGGATAAAGTCTACATCGTCAATTCCGAAGAAGACATTCCCGACGAGATTCCGGAGAAAAGTGTCTTTCTGGTCAGAACTGGCAATGTCTCCCGCCGCCAATTTGTCCTTTCAGGTGGTTCATTGGGTTTATTTGAAGGAAAAAGACTGGGACGGGCCAAAAACCTCGAGAAGCTGGACAAGGAAATTCGCAAGATGCAGAAGCAATTGACCAGTGAAAAGGTGGATCTCGACAAAGCCAGTCGTAAACTGGAGAATCTCAAGCGGGAAGACTTTGGGAAGGAACTGGAACCCATCCGCAAACAATTGGTGGAGAAACAGCGGGATTTATCCGTCTTGCAATCCCGGGAAAAAGAACACCGTGAATTCCTCGAAAGGGTAGGGCAGCGGACGGATTCGTTGGAAGAAGAGCTGGATACCTTGCAGAAAGATCTCGTCGGCATTGATCCACAGCTGAAATACAAGCTGGAAGAGATTCAGCAAATGACCGGTCGCCTGGCGCAGATGCGTGAAGAAACGCAGGAGATGCGCAATCAGGTCGAAGATGCGACCCAGCAATACAATGGCGAACACATTCGGCTGATCCACCTCAAAAACCAATTTGAAAACCTGGAAAAGGAAATTGGCCAGAAGGAGGAAGAAATCACCCGCTATGACCAAACCAATACCAGCCTGCGGGAAGAATTGAATCAGGTCCGGACCGATACCGAAGGCTTGATCGACAGCAATTTGCAGGATGATGAAGTGATCGTCCATTTGTACACCCAAAAGAAGGAGAAAGAAGAGCGGGTCGGCCGCAATGAAGCCCAGGTGGGCATGACCAAAAATCAGATCCACCAGGTGGAAGATTCGATGAGCGGGGAGCGTAAACGGCGCGAAGATATTCTCCAAAAGCAAAACAGCCTCAAAGAACAGGCCACCGAAGTCAGGTTGGAACTCAATTCCCTGCGCGAGCGCATGTCGGTGGAGTTTCAGATTGAGATCAACAGCCTGGAAGAAGATGCGCTGTTTGACAAATCACCGGATCAATATTCGCTCGAAGACATTGAGACCAAGGTGATGAAGCTGCGTAACAAAGTGCAGACTTACGGAGAGATCAACCCCATGGCGGTGGAAGCCTTCCAGGAGATGGAAGAGCGTTACAACTTCATCAATACGCAGAAGGGTGATTTGATGGAGGCGAAAAAGTCTCTGCTGGAAACCATTGCAGAGATTGATCAAACCGCCAAAGAGAAGTTTTTGGAAACCTTCGGTGTGGTCCGCGAAAACTTCCAACGGGTGTTTCGCTCCCTCTTTTCTGAAGATGATAAGTGTGATCTGGTCCTGCTGGATGAAGACAATCCACTGGAATCTGAGATTTCGATCATCGCCCGTCCGAAAGGCAAACGGCCGCAGACCATCAAGCAATTGTCAGGCGGGGAAAAAACCCTGACTGCAGTGGCCTTGCTGTTTTCGATCTACCTGATCAAGCCTGCGCCTTTCTGTATTTTCGACGAGGTCGACGCACCGCTGGACGATGCCAACATTGATAAATTCAACAACATCATCCGCGATTTCTCGTCCACTTCGCAGTTCATCATTGTTACCCACAACAAACGCACCATGGCCTCGACCAATGTGATGTATGGCGTAACGATGCAGAAAGCCGGTGTTTCGTCGGTACTACCGGTGAATTTGGAGACGATTGGTTTGAATTGATATCATCGGACGCGGTCCGCTTGTTCGTTTCATCGGACGCGGTCCGCTTATTCGTTTCATCGGACGCGGTCCGCTTATTCGTTTCATCGGACGCGGTCCGCTTGTTTGTTTCATCGGACGCGGTCCGATGCTATCCCCACATACTCTTCCCGCCTTCGCCGGGTTGATTATAACTTTCGGCCATGTATTCCGCATAGGCCTTCCAGTAATGCTTTTGCATAAAGCCTTCGTCAATACCACCCACATAATGAAAGGCAAATCCCAGTGCAGCCAGGCTGAACAGATGACCGATTTCGTGCTTCAATAAATGTTCCCAGCCCGGATTGATAAAGATAAACTGCCCCATATTCAGACCTGAGAAACCTTTGATTGGACGGATGAGGCCACCATACATGGTAAAGGTGGAACTCCGCAGATCTACATACAGGCGCACTCTGAGACTGGAGAAGACTGGTGAAGCCAAACCCAGCGGGGCAAAGGTCAAGTTGATGATGAAAATGAGGAGTCCCGGCAAACTGACCAGCCAGGTCATCGGTAGAAACCAGGCGGCCCACCCCAATAGGGGATGAAACCATCGACTGCGCGAAACTACCAACCAGGCGGAAAGTATGACCAACACACTCATGCTGATAGCAAAGACCGTGGAGCCAAATATCAAATCCAAGAGGGCAAAATTCAGGGCTGCATTGGTGCCGATCATGGCGCCACGCATCCACTCGGTCATGGGCGAACCCTGGGTGTTGGATGCAATGAAATACAACACACTGAAATGTGCGAGGATCAGGGACGTGAGAAGTAAATAGCCAGGGAGGGTGTTTTGAAGGATAAATGGATGATAAGACAACGCCAAACCACCAAAGAGCAGCGCGCCCAGCGGGCTCGCTGTAAGAGTTCTACGCTTCATGCTGAGGTCAAAAAATCACAAAGATAATTACGCGTAGTGCTGCTGCATACAATGTCGTTTGAATAGATGGCTTTGAAGTATCATAAACGCCAAAAGCGGGTGGATTCCCAAAACCAAGCGCTCCGATTTCTGACACTTCAACTGACGTCCCGATCTCCATACTGGGTCTCATAATACGCTTGATATTCACCCGTCTGAACGCGTGCAACCCATTCCGGGTTGGTCAGATACCAGTCAATGGTGTGAGAAAGTCCGATTTCAAACGTGAGACTGGGGGTAAAGCCAAGTTCTTTTTCCAGTTTGGCAGGATCAATGGCATATCGATGATCATGACCGGGTCGGTCTGTAACAAACCGAATCAGTTTTTCTGCACTGCCCGCCGCTTGTCCCATCTTTTCATCCATCAGGCGACACAGGAGTTTGACCATGTCAAGATTGGTCCATTCATTGCGCCCGCCAATGTTGTAGGTCTCGCCATTTTTTCCTTCATGAAAAATCAGGTCTATCGCAGCGCAATGATCCTCCACCCACAGCCAATCACGGATGTTGTCGCCCTTGCCATAAACCGGAAGTTCTTTGCCTGCGAGGATATTGGCGATGAAAAGGGGGATGATTTTCTCTGGAAATTGATACGGCCCATAATTGTTGGAGCAATTGCTGACCACAAAAGGCAATTGATAGGTATTGCCCCAGGCACGGACAAAGTGATCCGAACTTGCTTTGGAAGCGGAATAGGGACTCTGGGGATCATAAGGCGTATCCTCGACGAAGTAGCCACCCGCTTCAAGTGAACCAAATACTTCATCGGTAGACACATGATAGAATCGTACATCGGTTCGGCCTTCCCATGCCTGACGCGCGGCATGCAGGAGATTTACCGTACCAATCACATTGGTCCGAACAAATGCCAGTGGATCGAGAATGCTGCGGTCAACGTGACTTTCGGCTGCAAGGTGAATCACGCCGTCGAATCGGTGCTGGGAAAATAAAGTATGCAGTAAATCTGCATCGCAGATATCACCTTTGATGAATTGATAGTTGTCTGCTTTTTCGACATCCCGTAGATTTTCGAGATTGCCGGCATAAGTAAGCAAATCCAGATTGACGATGATGTAGTCAGGATATTTGTTGACGAGGTGGCGGACCAGGTGTGAGCCAATGAAGCCGGCACCGCCGGTGATAAGCAATCTCTTTTGCATGTGACGATCAGATGTAAGTGGCGCAAAGATACATTTTCCTTACCTGATACACCTATGCCCAAAAAGGTTCATACTGGCTCATCAAATGAACATTGACCCTGCTAAGCGTCTGCCGCTTTCATTTCCTTCTTCTTGGCCATCTCCTCTTCCCAGGGAAAGTATTTTTCCACCCATTCTGTCAAAACAGCAAATGTTTTCTGGTCCGTCAGGCTTTCCCGCATGATGAGAAAGACGAGGAAGTTGGTCTGAAAGAAAATGTAGTCGCGGTGCGTTTCCCAAAACTCAATTTCATCCATGTTGACAACCAGCCATTTCTCTTCTTCCTGAAAAATGATTTGTTGTTCATTCCATGAGATGCTGCCATTTTCAACCTCCGTAATGGATTGGACGGTCTGACGGGCAATCAAACGGGCATTGGACCAACGACTCAGAGCAGTCAAAATCCAAATCGATGCGCCAATGAGGAGGGCATAAACAAAGGAGTCTGGTAAGTGAAAAATGAAATGGAGCAGAGACAAGCCCAATAATACGATACCCCAACGCTTCAGCTTTTTAGCGGTATACAGGGCTTTGCGTAGGAAAGCTTTCCGGTAGAGTTGCTTGGAGCGGATCAGGGATCCGGCCAACGGCACTTTCTGCCACTCTGGTTTCGGGAGCTGTGCATTCAGGGAGGCCTGATCGTAGATGCCGATAAAAAATTCCTGTTGACTGGGAGACAGTTTCGGCACTTTCAAGGCAATGGCAGCCAGGCAGATGGCTTGTTCAAATTTGCCTTCCAGTTGGTAAACCGCTGCATCTGCCAGCATATGGCGGATAGTGGGAAATTCTTGTCCCAGACTGTCTGCTTTTTTCTGATATTGTTTTGCCTTCGGCAAGTTTTTCTCAAAGTATGCGTAAAAGAAGGCAGCTTCTGCAAATATCTCCGGCTCAGAACCACTTTCAAAAGTGGCTTCCGCTTGGAGGATGTTGTCAAGACTTTGCTTGGCGGCAGCAATATCTCCCGTATCCAATTGATATTGATACAAAATAAACGAGCCAGCCTGGCTGTTGACAATCTGTTCTTTTTCTACCTGAACGGCTTCTACCACTTCTTGGGGCAAATCCCGGAAGCGTTTCCCGGCGTCGAGATTGGTCTGAATCACGAGATAGGCCTGATCAACGAAAAAATCCCGGTCTTTTCGCAGCCAGGCAATGATTTTGGCGCCATCGGACCGGTGGCCCGAGCGGGAAGTAAAAGGGATAAGATTGGAGAGGCCAACCAGAATGGAAAATAGACCGCTTAATCCACCATAGCTAAAGCCAAGAATGCTATAAGCACTGCTGCTGCGTAAGCCTGCGAACCACAACAATGCTGCGCCAAATATCAGGCTGAAAATCGGCCCGCCAGCGACCATCAGGACATATTCTTTGGCCAGATTGTCCTGTTTTTTGGGGCGTTGACTGGTGAAGCCACCGGTCAGGGGCAAATCCGTGTTGATGCGCAGCAGGAGACCCTTGTCAAATCTTTGCACGAGGAAATAGGAAGCGGACATCCACAGCAGTTCCCAGCCAAAAATCCAGCCGAAAAAACGATGGCCTGCCTCGTGGACCACGAGGATCAGAACGATCATGCTCAGAAAGACTGACGCGATGCCGCCAAAGAATAAGACAGTACTCAGGATACTGTCAATGATTCCATGGATGCTGCTGAGAAGAACCATGGAAGAAAGTTAACCATTTCACCCGGAAGGGGAAGCATCAGGCTGTAACCGGATCTGCATTGGGCTCTACCCAATTGCCGTCTGCCCGAATCAGATCGATCAGGCGATCTACGGCTTCTGCGGTTTTGACGCCCTTTTCGACCACTTCCTGCCCACGGTACAAAGAGATTTTGCCTGGACCTACGCCAACATAGCCATAATCAGCATCGGCCATTTCGCCCGGACCATTGACAATACAGCCCATGATGCCAATTTTGACGCCTTTGAGATGTTCAGTACGCTCGCGGATGCGGGCAGTGGTTTCTTGCAAGTCAAACAGCGTCCGCCCACAGGAAGGACAGCTGATGTATTCAGTTTTGGTAATGCGTAGACGCGAAAGTTGAAGCATCCCAAAAGCGGCTCGTACCCGAGTATCGTCTGCCTGATCTACCCAAATCCCATCCACCAAACCATCTACCAGAAGGGTGCTGGCTTGTGAAGCCAGGCTCAACTGCACTTTTGCTTCTTCAGTGATGCGAATATGTTCAGGGAAGTCATTGTCTGTGTACCAGGAAAAATTTGTGGGATCATTGAGCCGGAGAATGATGGGCTGCCTGAGCTGGGCTTCCGACAGACCATAGATCATCTGACGCCAGTCGTAGGTGGGGATGGCTTGATCGCTTTGCAGAACGAAGACCACTTTGTCCAGTTTCTCTCCTGCTGAAAGAGCCTTTTGCCAGTTTTCAGGCGCTAAGCCAATAAAATTCAGGATATCACTTTTCTCGGTAGTGGTCAGGAAATCTTCAGGTGAAGCAAAGAATGGAAAGCGAATGGCTTTGTCGCCCAGCATGCGCCAGGTGGTGTGGTTGAAAATACCTTTTAAGCCGCCTGGTAAATCAAAGGTAGGTACAGCATCGCCAAAGTAGGCAAAATCCGCAGCCATGTCACTGAAGTTGTATTTATCCAGTGCTTCGACATATTGATAGCCAATTTCGTCCAGGTCAGCGGCTTTGCTCATGCGTTGTCTGACATCGGCAATGACTCGTGGTACTTCCTTTTCGCCTAAATTGACCGTATGGCTAGTTGCCCTCCGTTTGAACGCATAGGGATCAAACGGCAGACTTTTAGGGAAAGCCTGTTCTGCTGCACGCAGTTGATTGGCCTGGTTGACATATTGCTGGACCAGGAAACGTGCCACTGGTGATTCATGCTCCGGTTCTTCGGTCAGAGACACCCGTACCGTGTCGCCAATGCCATCCATCAACAAAGTAGAGATGCCCAAAGCAGACTTGATCCGGCCATCTTCCCCTTCACCAGCTTCTGTTACGCCAAGGTGCATGGGATATACCTCCCCTTTGGTGATCATTTGTTCCATCAATAAACGGTACGCCTGTACCATCACCTGTGGATTGGATGCTTTCATGGAGATTACGATGTCCTGATAACCGTGATCTTCACAGATTCGCACAAATTCCAGTGCTGATTCCACCATGCCCAGGGGCGTATCTCCGTAGCGGCTCATGATCCGGTCTGAGAGAGAACCATGATTGGTCCCAATGCGCATCACCGTTCCTTCTTCCTGACAGATTTTGACCAGGGGAGAAAAACGTTCATAGATGCGGTCCAATTCTGCCTGATATGAGGCATCGGTGTATTCAATCTCCTGAAAGCGTTTTTTGTCAGCATAATTCCCGGGATTGACACGTACCTTTTCCACGATCCGTGCGGCAATTTCTGCCGCATTGGGAGTGTAATGAATGTCTGCAACCAGGGGAACCTGATAGCCTCGCCGCCGAAGCTCAGCTTTGATCTCGGCCAGATTATGGGCCTCTTTCTTGCTGGGAGCGGTGATACGGACGTATTCGCAACCCGCTTCGACCATGCGAATGGTTTGTTCGACCGTGCCCATGGTATCCATGGTATCGGTGGTGGTCATGGATTGAATGCGGATGGGATGATGACCACCCAATGGGACACCACCTATATCAACGATCCGGGCAGGTACCCGCTGGTACCCGAAGTGCGACAAAGCGTATGGTTTGTTCAAGGACATGCACGAAATTCTAAAAAGGCTTCGATTTATCCTACAACTTGTTTAGGGGAAAATGGTTTGTTGGATCAGATGGTGAAATCGGCAAATTTAGGAGATAAATCAGGCGAGATGAGGGGATGACAAGGTGCTGATCAAA
>JBCBZF010000695.1:0-3985 GCA_039815525.1 Bacteroidota bacterium
ATCCTCTTTCCGATCACTGAGTGGTAAGGCATCCTCATTGACTTCCTGTCCATTGGAAATCGCAGGGAGTGCTTGCTGGTTTAGGTCTGGTAGGGGAATCTCTTCAATTTGACAAGCGGTAAAAAAAAGTGCAAGCAAAGGTAAAAGGGCAACAAGCTTGAATTTCATATTCTTCTGAACGTTGGTATTAAACGAAATGATGAACCAAATGTATGAGCTTTCACGCTGATTAACAGCTCAATTTTGTGTAAAATCGAACATTATGAAATTAGTAGTATATGATAAATTGAATTAAGCATATGTGTCCTTAAAGCTTCTTACCTTTGTGGTATGAAAAGCACGATTCTGGCCATTGAATCCTCCTGTGATGAGACATCGGCTGCCGTTATGAAAGATGGGCACCTCTTGTCCAACATTGTCAGTTCTCAGCTTCAGCACGGTGAATTTGGGGGCGTCATCCCCGAGTTGGCTTCCCGCCTGCATCAGCAGCAGATTATTCGCGTTGTCCAAAAAGCTTTGCATGAAGCCGGAGTAGAGAAACAGGATCTTTCCGCGGTTGCCTTTACCCGTGGCCCGGGCTTGCTGGGGGCCTTATTGGTCGGTACTTGCTTTGCCAAAAGTCTTGCCTTTGGCCTGGATATTCCCCTGATTGATGTCAATCACATGCGGGCCCATGTTCTCGCAAATTTTATCAGCGAACCGCATCCAGCTTTTCCATTTCTGTGTCTGACCGTTTCTGGCGGACATACCCAATTGGTATTGGTCCGGGACCATTTGGATCTTGAGATTGTAGGACAAACCATTGATGATGCGGCGGGAGAGGCTTTTGACAAGGCTGCCAAAATCATGGGCTTGCCTTATCCTGGCGGACCGGTGGTAGACAGATTGTCCCAACAAGGTGATCCGAAGCGCTTTCGCTTTCCCAAGCCCAACGTCAGTCGTCTTGGCTTCAGTTTTAGCGGGATGAAAACCGCTTTTCTGTATTTGGTGCAGGCGGAAATGAAAAAGGATGCCAGCTTTCTGGAACACAGCAAAGAAGACCTCTGTGCAAGCTACCAATCCGCAATTGTAGGATTGCTGTTAGAGAAAATGAAGCTTGCGGCAGAGGATTTTGGTGTAACACATCTGGCGATCGCTGGCGGGGTTTCTGCCAATTCTGAATTGCGCCGTAGATTCCAGGAAATGTGTGATCAGGAAAACTGGCAGGCACATATCCCTGCTTTCGCCTACTGTACTGACAATGCGGGGATGATCGCCATGGCGGCTCATTACCAATATTTAGCCGAGCAGTTCGTTGACCTTACGGCCACGCCTTTTACGAGGAGTGAAACCATTTAGGCGCAAACGGTTTTTGGCGTGAAGTTTCCAAAATCCAGATTTTTAGCCTAACTTCTACTGACAATTACCCGCTCAACAGACCCATATGGAAGCTGTAGAATTATTAAAACAGGCAGAAGCACTTCGCACTGTAATGAAACAAGCCATCAAGATTGCCGATTCATTGCATGCCAAAATGCCAGAGTTGGAAGAACCAGCTATGCGTGCACAGTGCAGTGTGATTCGCGCCTTTTTGCGGCAAACAGAGCGTCAGGAGGAGATCCTCACGCAGATGATTACCGCAAAGGACACCGGTGAAAACCTACCGGTTAATTTCTAAGACTTTTTCAAAACGATCCTTCCTTTCCTTGACTTGCCAGATCCCTTCTCCCATTCTCGCGATGAGTTTGGGTAAAAAAGCCTATGTTTATTCTCAGATAACATAGCTGTGCTTTCTATTTACAAATCTTCCGCTGGATCAGGCAAAACCTACACCCTGGTTCTTGAATATTTGAAGCTCGTGATTCTGAACGAGCTGGCCTACCGTCATGTCCTCGCCATTACCTTCACCAATAAGGCCACTGAGGAGATGAAAGACCGCATCATTCGCACGCTTTCTGAATTGGGCAGTGCGTCAAGTGCTGAGGCTGAAGAAATGCACGTTTACCGGGAGTTAAAATCCTATGCTACTGAAAAAGGCTTTCCCAGGCTGAATATACAAGAACAAGCCCGCCGCATTTTGGATCGTATCCTAAGCGATTATTCCAATTTTTCAGTCTCGACCATTGAAAGCTTTTTCCAACGCATTGTGCGCGCCTTCACCCGCGAACTCAATATTCCGCTTGGGTATGACCTGGAAATGGAACAACATCTGGTCCTGGAGCGGATTGTGGATGAAATGTTTCTGGAAGTTGGTTCAGAAAAAGAACTGACCCGTCTGCTGGAAGGCTTTTTGAGCCGTAATCTGGAGGAGGAAAGAAGCTGGAATGTCATCAGGGAAGTCAAGGAATTGGGCAGTCAAATTTTTCAGGAAAAATTCAAACGCCTCATTCTCCTGACCGAGCAGCACAGTAGTTTGATCAGCCAGAGCCTCGAATTGGTGAAGGTCTTGGCAGAAGAACGGAAAAAATTTGAAAGGCATCTGGAGCGGCTGGCAAAAGAAGGAATGGATATCCTGGCGCGCCTCAATCTGACGCCTGAGGATTTTAAGGGGAAAAGCAGAAGTCCGGTAAAGTATTTTGTGTATTCACTCGATCCCAGCCGGAAAGACCGCTTTGTTCCTACGGCAACGCTGCGAAAAGTCATAGAGGATGAGACCAAATTGTATAGCCCTTCCTCAGAGAGATTGCCAGATATTCAATCCGCCATTTCCGAAGGATTGCACCGGAAACTTGCTGATATGGTTCAGTATGTTGACCAGAATGCCGTTGCCTATCACTCTGCCGGTCAGATCTTGCGGACGCTGCACAGTTTTGGCTTGCTGGATGAGTTGCGTAAACGCCTGGCGCGCTACCGCAAGGAAAACAACCAGCTCCTCATTTCGGATACCAATGAATTACTGGGGGAGATCGTCTTCAATCAGTTTGACACGCCTTTTATCTATGAAAAAGTAGGCAATCGCTATCATCATTATCTGATCGACGAATTTCAGGATACCTCCGATCTACAGTGGACCAATCTGCTGCCCCTCATTTTTGAAGCCCTTGGCAATGGGCATGGTGGCTTGATTGTGGGCGATGTCAAACAGTCCATTTATCGTTGGCGTAATGGTAACATGAATCTCCTGATGGAGGATGTCGAGCAGCAATTGGGGCCTGAACGGCAGCAGGTGAAGCATCTCGCCAACAATTGGCGGACGGCCGCTGAAATCGTCGATTTTAACAATCATTTCTTTCAGCTTGCTTCTGAGGAGGTCGCAGGCATTTTCACTGAATTATCCGCAGCCAGAGTCCAGAAAGCATATTCTGATGTTGCGCAGCAACCGATGAAGCAGAAAATCCCCGGTTGGGTGGAGTTGGCCGCATTTGAAGGACGAAAGAAAGAAGAATGGCAGGCACAGGCTCTGGCCAAAACGGTCGAGACCATTCATCAATTGAAGGCAGACGGCTTTCAGGGAAAGGAAATTACACTCCTGGTACGCAAAAACGCTGATGGTGTCCGGGTAGCTGAATACTTGCAGAAAGAGGGGCTCAAAGTCGTGTCAGCTGAATCTCTTCTGATCCAAAATCATGAACGGGTCCGCCTGCTGATGGCGATACTGGGGCATCTGCATCAGGAAACCGATATGGTGGCCATGGCACGCCTGAGCTATTTTTTCAGCCGGGTAGTGGAGGAAAAGAATGAAGCGGCGCATGCGCATTTCATCAGACAGAACTTGCTGGATATCTCGCCAGAACTTGCCCGCGCCAGACCGCAACTACAGCGGCTTTCACTGTATGAATGTGTCGAAAGCCTCCTACAAATGTTTCCCATCCTGGCTCAACCCAATGCTTATGTTCAGGGCTTTTTGGATGCGACCCTCGAATTCAGCAGTCGGCAAAATCCCGCCATTGGGGCATTTCTGGAATGGTGGGAGGAAAGTGGACACAAACGTGCCATTGCGGGTAGTCCTGATCCTGATGCCGTACACATCACCACCATCCATAAATCCAAAGGCCTGGAATTTCCC
>JBCBZF010001256.1:0-1802 GCA_039815525.1 Bacteroidota bacterium
ACTGGTACAGGCCCTTCTCCCAGAGAAATTCTTTGACCGTTTACCTTTACCTCTTTGAGCAGTCCAGTGGTTAGATCGAAGGCATAACCAGTTTGTCGACTACGAGCAGTGTAGATACTGTCCTTTCCAAGAGAGTATGTGTGCGGTGGAATTGCGGCCATCGCCACGGATTTTTTTTTCAATTTCTCGATTGCGTTGAGCGGCCAGGTCCACCGATAAATCTGGCGACCATGCGGATCCCATGCTTCCAGGGCTAAAAAATCAGGGCTTCCTGTCTGTTGACGCCCTTTCATGAGGTGCGAAATGGGGAGTTGTAATACACCTGATTGCCCCGGTCCAATGTCTGGTCCATCAATCAACCCACTGTCCACGACCGGATTTTTATGCCCCATGTCCCAGTATTTGATCAGTTCCCATCTAAAGCGGCAGCGATAGAGATTCGTATAGATAAAATCATTTTGTAAGGGAATCGCGCCATTGAAATCATCTGTGAGAGGAAAGTCTGGTATTTGAATAGGGGACCAAATGTCTTTGATGGCATAAAAACTGCCTTCTTTCTCCCGATATGGGCCCAAGATGCCATCCGGGGCATGATTGCCATCGCTATCCAGAATACTATCCTGATCAGTTCGCAGGACCGCTTCATCCGAAAACACCCATAAAAAGCCGCCAGCAGAAAGGCGTTTTTGCTTCATGAGCGTCCAATAGTCTTCCAAGCCAGCCCCATGTCCACCATCATATAAACCATGTAAAAATTCAGTTGGGAAAAAGACTTCTTTGGAGTGAAAAAAAGCATTGGCGCAGCAGTCATAGGGCTTGTAGTGATAGGTATCGGTGCCACGAAATTGATTCCAGGGATGGATGACAATGCGGTTTTGTGGATCGTATTTGGCAAAATCATCGTCCAGCTCAAAATTGTTGCCCCCTTCATTGCCATTGTCCCAGATGATGACGGAAGGATGGTTGACATCACGGATGACCAACTCGCGGACCAACTTCCTGCCTACCTCAGTCCCGTATTCTTGCTGCCAGCCCGCCAATTCGTCCAGGACGAAGAGGCCAAGCGAGTCGCAAACGTCCAGAAAGTGGATATCCGGCGGATAATGCGACATACGCACCGCGTTCATGTTCATGTCTTTCATCAACTTGACATCCGCTATGCTCAGCGCCTTGCTGGTGGTCCGGCCTGATTCTGGCCAAAAACTATGGCGATTAACCCCCTTGAACATGACTCGCTTTCCATTAACATATATCCCATCTCTTGCTCGTAACTCCACTGTCCGAAAGCCAAAACGCTCTGTATGTTGGTGGATGATTTGCCCTTCTTGCTGTAGGCTCAATTCAATCTCATACAGACTTGGCCATTCCGGGCTCCAGCTTTTCGCCTCCAGAAACTGATGGGCCAAACGAACTACACTGTCGCCAGCGGTAATTTCCCCCTTAAAACTTTCACCCAATTGTTGTCCGTTGAGATCAAATACTTTTCCGACGACCAACAGCGGTTCGGTAATCTCTTCGACCAGGATATCAACCACTAAGTGTCCATCAGCTTTTGCATCAATCGCCATCCGGTGAATATGACTTTGGGGAAAAGCTTTTAGATAAACCGGCCGGAAAATGCCACCGAAGATCCAGTAATCAGCCCGTCTTTCCGCATCGTTTACCGTTTCATCTGCGGAATATTTGGCGACTTCGACTTCGAGTACATTGGTTTTCCCTGGTCGAATAAACTCAGTAATATTGTATTCGAATTGATAAAAACCTCCCTGATGGATGGGCCCGACTACCTGCCCATTGAGTTG
>JBCBZF010000148.1:0-9105 GCA_039815525.1 Bacteroidota bacterium
CAAATGTTCTGGAAGTCGATGAACATACGGGTGTGAATGAAGTCTACATGGACCCACGCAATCCGCACATCATGTATGCATCCACCTGGCAACGTCGTCGCCATGTTTGGACACTGGTGAGTGGTGGCCCAGGTACAGCCATTTACAAATCGACCGATGGAGGGGACACCTGGTCCAAATCCCAGAAAGGAATTCCCGGAGGGGATTTAGGGAGAATCGGCATGGCCATTTCCCCTGTTAACCCTGATATTTTGTTTGCCATCATCGAAGCCAGCAATGGCAAAGGCGGTGTGTATCGAAGCGTCAATCGTGGCGCAAGCTGGGAAAAGCGCAGCAGCTACAGCACCAGTGGCAACTACTATCAGGAAATCATGTGCGATCTCGTGGATGTCGATCGGGTCTATAGCATGAATACCTGGGCGCAGGTGAGCGATGATGGTGGTAAAAGTTGGAAGCGTCTGGGTGAGAGAAGCAAGCATGTAGACAATCATGCGCTTTGGATTGATCCTGCACATCCCGACCACTACCTGATTGGCTGCGATGGTGGTATTTATGAAAGTTTTGACCGGGCCAAAACCTGGACCTTCAAGGCAAACTTACCCATTACCCAGTTCTATAAAGTAGCGGTGGACAATGCCGAACCATTTTATCATGTCTACGGTGGTACCCAGGATAATTTTTCCATGGGCGGCCCTTCACGGACAACCAATGCAGCAGGCATTGTCAATTCCGACTGGTACATCACCAATGGTGGTGATGGCTTCGAATCGCAGGTTGATCCGGATGACCCGAATATTGTCTACGCTCAGTCTCAATACGGTGGTCTGACGCGCTTCGATAAAAAGAGCGGGGAAGGTGTTTCTATCAAACCCCAGCCCAAAGAAGGAGAAGCTGCCTTTCGGTGGAATTGGGATGCACCTCTTTTGATTAGCCCCCATAATGGCAAGACGCTGTATTTTGCGGCAAATAAGCTGTTTAAGAGTACCGACCGCGGCAGCAGTTGGCAAGCCATCAGTGGTGATCTGAGCCGCCAATTGGATCGAAACAAGCTACCCGTCATGGGACGGGTTTGGGGAATGGATGCAGTTGCAAAAAACGTTTCCACCACCATTTATGGAAACATCGTTGCACTGGACGAATCGCCCCTCAAGCAGGGATTACTCTATATAGGAACCGATGATGGATTGGTCCATGTCTCTGAAGACGATGGCCAAAACTGGCGCAAAATTGACAATGTCGCTGGTGTACCGGAACGTACCTACGTAAATATGTTATTGGCCTCTCAGCATGATGACAAAACGGTCTATGCTGCTTTCAACAATCATAAAAACGGCGATTTTCTTCCCTACCTCTATAAAAGCACGGATCGTGGAAACAGCTGGACCAACATTTCAGCCAATCTGCCCGAAAGAGGATCGGTCTATGCCATCGCAGAAGACCACATCGACCCCAATTTATTGTTTGCTGGAACTGAGTTTGGCTTGTTTGTTTCGGTGAATGGTGGGACTGATTGGACCCAACTGAAATCCGGGTTACCGACCATTGCGGTCCGAGACCTTGCAATCCAGAAAAGAGAAAATGACCTGATTCTCGCATCCTTCGGCCGGGGGTTCTATGTATTGGATGATTATTCAGCCCTACGGACCGTCAACAAAGATCTATTGGCAAAAGAAGCGCATATCTTCCCGGTCAAAAAAGCCTTGATGTTCCTCGAATCGATGCCGCTTGGCTTACCTGGCAAATCTTTCCAGGGTGAAAGCTACTACAGCGCAAAGAATCCGGCTGCGGGGGCGACTTTCACCTATTACGTAAAAGAAAAACCACTCACACTGAAAGAAACACGGCAAAAGAAAGAGAAGGAGTTGGTCAAAAATGGTGAAGCAGTCCCCTACCCTTCTTTTGAAGAAATGGAGGCGGAAGACAATGAAGAAAAACCATATCTCTTGTTCACGGTAAAATCTTCTGATGGAGAGATTGTCCGCAGGTTAAAGACGTCTGCACGCAAAGGTATCAATCGCATCAACTGGGATTTCCGCTATCCATCTCAAACACCCATTAGCTTACGGAAAGCAGGCCCTCCCAACCCATTTTCAAGTGCACCTCAAGGTCATTTGGCCATACCTGGTGCTTATTCAGTCAGCATGTCCATGGTACACAATGGCGTAGAAAAAATGATGGTGGACAATGTTGCATTCGACATTGAACCATTGAATAACCTAAGCCTACCAGCTGCTGATCAGCAGTCTTTGGTAGAATTCCAGCAAAAGGTGGGCGAAATGCAGCGTTCCTTCCGGGCCATTTCCAGTTTGGGGAGGGACATGAACAATCAGGTCCGCCACATCAAAGAAGCCATTCGGCAGTCTGATCTGCCCGCTGGCTTATTGGCTGATGTCAGATCTTTGGAAGATGGGATGCGTAGCCTGCAAACAAAACTCAATGGCGACCGTACGAAGTCCAGACGCCAGTTTGAGACCCTGCCGGGCTTGGTTGGCAGAATCCAAAGTGTCGTCTATGGTCTCTGGTATGCACGCTCTGCTCCAACCACAACGCAAATGGAGCAATTCAAAATCGTTTCTGATGCCTATCCGGTGGTGTTGAAAGAAGTCAAAGCATTGGTTGACCAACTCACGTCGATCCAAAACAAGCTGGAAGACAATGGTGCCCCGTATACGCCAGGCCGTCTGCCAAAGTGGTTGAGAGATTAGCGAGGAGCGAGGAGAGAGTTTATCTTTTTACTCTCTCCTCTCCCCTAACACTTCTTACCTGATGAGTTCTCCATCAACCATTCTCATGATGCCTCTTGGGTTGCGGTCATGCAATTCGGGAGGCATCAGTGTTTCCGGGAAGTTTTGATAACAAATCGGCCGTGCGAAGCGCTTAATGGCAGCAGTTCCGACGGAAGTCGAACGCGAATCAGTGGTGGCAGGGTACGGACCGCCATGTACCATGGCGTGGGCGACCTCTACTCCGGTTGGATACCCGTTGATGATCAGTCGACCGACCTTTTGTTCGAGTATGGCAATAAGATCAGCATATTCAGGTAATTCATCTGCCGTCCCATGTAGTGTGGTGGTGAGATGGCCATCCAAATTGCGGGCAATGGCGAGGAGTTCTTCTTTGTCTTTGGCCTGAAAAATGATGCTGGAGGGGCCAAAAACTTCTTCTGCCAAATCGGGATGTTCCAACAATTGACTGGCAGGGGCGGTCAACAAATGAGCGGCGGCACCATAGGCTGTGTCCGTTGGTTCTCCCTTTGCGACCAATTGCGCGTTTTCGGTCAGTTTCTCAATTCCGCTTTCAAAAGAAGTCTGAATGCCTTTGGTGAGCATGGTACCGGGAGAAATGGCTTCTAAATGTTCTCCTGCTTCCCTGATAAAGCTTTCTGTCTTTTCTCCGGCGAGGCCAAATACCATGCCTGGATTGGTACAAAACTGCCCTACCCCAAGTGTTACCGATTTCGCATAGGAATTGGCAATCTTCGAGCCTCTCTCAGCCATTGCCCCAGGTAAAATAAAGACGGGGTTGGTACTGCCCATTTCGGCGAAAACTGGAATGGGTTCCGGTCGTTGCGAAGCTGCATCGAAAATGGCTCTTCCACCACGCAGTGAACCGGTAAAACCAATTGCTTTGATTAAGGGATGATTGACAATGCCCATCCCCACGGCAATGCTTTTTCCCTGAACGAGGGAAAAGACGCCATCGGGCATACCCGTTTTTTCAGCGGCAACCAGAATCGCACGTCCAACTAACTCAGAAGTTCCCGGGTGGGCAGGATGCCCTTTAACCACAACCGGACAGCCTGCGGCCAATGCAGATGCGGTATCGCCCCCGGCAACTGAAAAAGCCAATGGGAAATTGCTGGCGCCAAATATACCGACTGGTCCAAGAGGAGTATGGATTTGCCGTAGATCCGGTTTCCGTTTTTCTTTATTTCCGTGATCAATCCGTGCTTCCACCCAGCTGCCTTCCCGGACCACTTTGGCAAAGAGCTTCAATTGATAGGTCGTACGGCCTCGCTCACCAGTAAAACGCGCAGTTGGCAAACCAGATTCGAGACTGGCTGTTTCGATCAGGATTTCTCCTAAAGCGTTTATCTCATCCGCAATGGCATCAAGAAAATCCGCTTTTTTCTGCGGATCAATACTTCTATACGTTTGGAACGCCTTCTGGGCCAGAACCACTGCCTGATCAATTTCGGCATCGGTCGCTTCCACAAACTGATGATTCAGAGCTTCTCCGCTCAGTGGGTTAAATGCTGTAAAAGCGTCTTTACCCATACGGGAGCCCTTGCTGCCGATAAGGTGTTGTCCGTGAATTTGCATGGTAAAATGGGACTGTGTTGACTAGCAATCTTGATTTATCAGTCTCAATTTACAAAGCATTGGGATTTTCAGGAATAGAAAGTGAAATATGGAGATGATCCGCCGTACCCGTATGCCGAAGCGTGTTAAAACCCATCAACTGAAAATAGGTTTGGGTAAGAAAATTTTGGACCTCTGACCGCCCTTTGGTTCGTAAATCCATGGCATGCACAAAGCCATCGCTCTGGGGATAGTGTAATGAATTCTTCAAGCTTTTCAGCCCCATTTTTTTATAGTCTTCTTTTGCCCTGGATAAATCGGTGATCAATAAACTTCGGTCCAACATCACCAGGGTACCCACTCCCAAGCGCAGGAAAGGATGCAGAGAGGTAAATTCTTTGCGGACTTCTTCAGTTTTCGTATTGGCTCCCGATAGATTGAACAAGGTGTAGCCACCAAAAAGGAGCATGATGACCACGACCAAAAATGACTTTGCCTTTAAACCTGTTCTGGTCACCTTATTCGAACCGACCAGCGCATCATACAACATGACCACATAAATCAGGAGCAAGACAAATACCCCAGCAAACATCGCCAGCATCGCCAGCCAATACCACCATTGATACGATTCATACAACCAGACGGAACCGCGAATGAGCAGGATAAACGGAAGCACCAGCATAAGCAACAGCTGGAATAAGAATGAAAAGGTTTTTTTGATTGCTTTACCCATGAATTACTCTCTCTTAGAAAGATAGCAGATTTGGGCATGAGTTGGAATCCTTGTAAGAAATTCACTTGCCAACAACAATTTTGAAGCACTGTCTGGCAAAAAGTGAATTGTTTGGACGGATTTCACCCAAATCAGACATGAAAAAATGATACTGGATATCCGTTAATACAAGCTTTTTAACTGCTCATACAAGCCAAAGAACCGTTCACCCCCTACAGCTGACAGTTCTCCTACTTTCCAAACAAGTCGTAAGAATTTTGCGAGCCAATACATTTTCCAAACTCAAAACCTCTCTAGATTTGAATTAACCCAACCGGCGAACTTTTTCACAGTAGCGCTTATCCTACTGATTGTCAACCTCCTTTACGTTCTTTTATCCATGAAAAAGTGCCTTTCAAGCAGTCTGTTCCTGCTTTTCTTGTTAACCTGTCAACTTTCGTATTCACAAATCTCGATTGATCACTTCTTCAGAGGTGCACAAACTGGCATGGTAAAGTATTCTCTTTACATTCCCAGCCAGTATTCCAAAGAAAAAGCTGTTTCATTGATGGTTGCCCTTCGTCCAGGTGGCAATACATTTTGGTCCGCAAAACGTTGGCGGGATGTGCTTAAGCATTTTGCAGAAACCCATCAGATGCTCCTGCTATGTCCTGAAAATGGTCAAGATGGCAGATGGCTCTCCCGCACAGATTATTTCGCTGTTGATCAGGCAGTAGATTCCATTCGAAACTGGTATCAGATCGCTGATCATCAAATCTTCATCATGGGATTTGGAGAAGGCGCATTGGCAGCAATCAAAAGCAATATCAGACGACCGAATCTGTACCGAGGTTTATTGATCATAGGCAATACTTCACGCTATGGATCTGAGTTTGGTCAGGATCTCAAACGCCTGGCAGGTCAGGCGGTCATGTTGATTCATGGCAAAGAGGATCATTTGATGCAACGCTTTCATCCACTCAGAGAGGCGCTCATGCGAGCAGGCGCCAGGGTAGATTTTCAATTGGTGGATCATGTCGGCCATCAATACCCATTCCCTCAAAATCCCCATCTTTTGGCCAATGCAATGGGATTTTTCAGGAAAGACAGATCTTCTTTTCGGGTTCCGATCCGAAGCGCTCAGACTGCCAGCAGAAAGGACATCGCCATTCAAGTTGTCCCGCAACCAATTCATAAAGGGAGTGCTTTCCATATACGAAGTGGTCAACAAACGGTCATCTTTCCGAAGATTCGCATCTATCGGCGAGACGGGGTTCTGGTCAAGGTATTATATGACCACCCTTCAAACCGACCCATTTCCTCCTTGACGCCAGGTGTGTACGATCTATTCATTCAGGTTCAAACCCATCAGAGTATACGCCGAAAAGTGCTGATAAAAGAAAGCAAAAAGCCATCAGAATGGTAAGTCGATTGGTGTATTCGCCCTTTCATTGTCCTTTTAGAAAATTCGCTCATGCTACGAGAGAATACCAACTTCCCTGAGTAGCCCTTTTCTTCAAACAGGACCACTAATCTGACTTGCCATTCTCACTGGCAATGGAATAAGCAGAAAGTTCGACCCTGATTTTTTCAGCCAATCGATGCTCAATCTTTGTTTCCTGATCGGACCAGGACAGCTGAATGTCAGATGCATTCCGGTCTGTAATCTTTACTTCGAGGCCAGGGAACAAACCCATTTCCCATAAGCCTGAGCGAACCAGGTGATTGGGTTGTCGTAAGCTGATGCGGGCTTTTTGCCCTTTCATCATACTGGCCAGGCTCGGCAAATCACTGCTATTTTTGGGGGGAATGGGAGAACCGTGTGGATCTTGTTCGGGATGCCCCAGATGCTCTGCTACCTCATCCAGGATGGCTTCAGACAAAATATGCTCATACTTTTCAGCGTTTTCGTGGATCTGGTCTTCACTTAAGCCCAGCTCATTGACCAGATAGGTTTCCCAAAGACGGTGCGCACGGACCAAACGGTATCCATTTTCCAGCCCTTTTTCGGTTAATTTCACCTTATCCCCTATGTATTCGAGGTCCCCCTTTCTGCTTAAAGCTTTGACCAGCTGACGAAGCTTTCGATCAGACAGTTGCAATTTCCTGGCAATGGACTGGATGCGAATACTTCCTTCTTCATTGAGGCGAACCGCCTGTTTGAGAACATCTTCCCGTAGGATTCGATTGCGTTGCGTTTGCCTTTTGCGGGCTTTGCTTACCAAGCCACGTTTAGGGGAAAACAACACGGCAAGAATATAGAATCCAGTGGCAGTGATTGTCATGGCAGGGCCAGGCGTCGTTTCAAAATAAATCGCAATCAGTAAGCCAAGGGTTGTAGAAAGTAAGCCGACCAAAGCGGCGATGACAAGCATGCGAGCCAATCTATCGGTAAGTAAATATGCAGTAGAAGCAGGCGTAATCAGCATCGCGACGACCAGAATGACCCCCACCGATCGCAGGGCAGCAACAACAGCAAAGGACAGGAGCAGCATCAGAAAATAATGGATGGTACTCACCGATATGCCGATCGTTTTAGCGACCACGGATTCAAAAGTTGTGATGAAGAAATACCGATAGAAGACCATCACACAAATAATGGTGAACACCATGACGAGGAATGTCATCCATAAATCTTCATCCGAAATCCCAAGGATTTGCCCCAATAAAAAGTCCGTCAGATCAAGGTGAACGCCTTCCTGTCTTGTCAAGGCGGAAATGCCGATCACTCCAACGGCAAACATGCTGGTGAAAACAATCCCAATTGCCGCATCATCGTGGGTTTTGACATTGCGCTGAATAACAGTAATGAAAAAAGCTGTCAGTAGACCAGCCAAAACCGAACCGGTGAAAAACCCAACTACACTGAAACCTGCTACCATAAATCCAACCACCACCCCAGGCAGAATTGCATGGGAAAGGGCATCCCCTATCAGGGACATTTTCCGCAGGACAATGAAGCAGCCCAACACGCCACAAGTAATGCCAACGATACCAGAAGCAATCAGTGCCCGACTGGCATAGGCATATTCAAATATATCAAGAACAGATCCCATGATGTTGAATTAATGTAGCCCTTCGGTTTTTTGGAGAATGGTGAGTCGCCCACCATAGGTAGCTTTAATATTTTCATCAGTGAAAACAGCCTCGGTATCGCCGAAGGCGACGAGGCGTTGATTGAGCATGATCAGGCGATCAAAATAGTCATTCACCTTGGCGAGGTCATGATGAATAATTACCACAGTTTTTCCTTGCACTGCAAGATCCTGTACCACTTCCATGATCCGTGTCTCAGTGGTGATATCAACACCTACAAATGGTTCATCAAAGAGGTAGATTTCGGCTTCCTGACACAAGGCTCGGGCAATAAAGGCTCTTTGTTGCTGCCCACCTGACAATTCACCAATTTGTTTGTTCTGCAAATCCAAAATACCAAGCGTTTCCATTGCTTGGCGGGCCTTTTCCCGATCTACCGTATTGATCCGCTCAAATACCGTCCGATGCGGATAACGACCCATGAGCACAATGTCCATCACTGTGGCGGGGAAACTCCAATCGATCTCCTCCTTTTGCGGCACGTATGCAATGTATTTTCGAACTGCATCCACTGGCAGATTGTGGAAAGCAATTTTACCGGCATCAGTTTCGATCAGTCCAAGGATAGATTTAAACAAAGTCGATTTTCCAGAGCCGTTGCCACCAATCAGACCATACACAAAGCCCGGTTCTATCCGCAGGTAAATATTAGATAATACAGTTTTTCGGTCATAAGAAACTGATAAACCATCGACTGAAATGAGATAATCATTCCAATTCAGGTTTTCAGCTGCCTGACCTCTCAACCGAAATAATACCAGGAAAAAGCTGATCCCAAACATGACCAATACCACCAGGAAAGCGGTAAAGTTGGTTTCAGACTTGTATGGAGTCAGTGGCATCCGTAACCCCCTGGCAATCACTTCGGCATTTTGGCGCAGCATCTTCAGATAGGTTTCAGCCCCGCTATCTTCATCTCCCAGAGAGTCTGCAAATAACTTTCCTCCTACTGTTATGCCTAGATCCTCAGCCAGCTGTTGGAGTGCTTTGGGATCA
>JBCBZF010001267.1:0-1776 GCA_039815525.1 Bacteroidota bacterium
TCCCGAAACGCAAAAAGCGACCGGGGTACGCATCATCGATCGGGTAACAATGGAAGAAACGGAGTACTTTGCCAAGGTCATTTTCTGCTGTGCCTCAGCTATCGCCTCTACCGCCATTTTGCTTAATTCAAAATCTGACCGTTTCCCCAATGGCATGGGTAACGACAGCGGCGAACTGGGACACAATATCATGGATCACCACCTCGGCGCAGGTGCATCTGGTGTGTACGAAGGTTTTGGTGACAAATACTACAAAGGACGGCGCCCCAATGGCATTTATGTGCCACGCTTCCGGAATCTTCCCTGGGACAAGAGCAGCAAGCAAAAGGAATACCTGCGCGGATTTGGCTACCAGGGCGGTGCCAGTCGCTCTGGTTGGACACGCTATGTCAAAGAGTTGAATAAATTCGGAATGGATCTCAAAGCTCTCATCGAGCCAGGTCCCTGGCAAATGGGGATGGGTGGATTCGGTGAATGCCTGCCATATCACGAAAACAAAATGTTTTTGGATTACGAAAAGCTCGACAAATGGGGCCAGCCAACCGTAACTTTCGACGCGGAATTCAAGGAAAACGAAAAGAAGATGCGTGAAGATATGGTTCAGTCAGCAGCGGAAATGCTGGAAGCGGCTGGCTTCAAAGACATCCGTACTTTCAATGGCAATGGCGCTCCTGGCCTGGGTATCCACGAAATGGGGACGGCACGTATGGGACGTGATCCCAAAACCTCCGTTCTCAACCAATGGAATCAGGTACACGCAGTCAAGAATGTATTTGTAACCGATGGCGCCTTTATGACTTCGGCTGGCTGCCAGAATCCGTCTCTGACGTATATGGCTTTCACAGCCCGTGCCTGTGATCATGCCGTGAATGAAATCAGCAACAATAACCTCTAAGATCAAGGCATATGAATCGCAGAGATGCAATCAAACAAACTGCCCTGATTTTGGGCTATACGGTCTCGGCTTCTTCAATTGCCGGGCTGATGCAAGGTTGTCAGGCAACTGAAACCCGCAATTGGACGCCGAAAGTGCTCACACCGCAAGAAGGTAATCTTCTCAAGGCGGTCACTGAGCTGATCATGCCAGCGACAGAAACCTCCTTTGGCGCCAATGATGTCTATGTACACGAATTCATCGACCTAATGATGGATGGGCACCTGGAACCTGAAGAAATCGACGTACTCAAAGCCGGAATGGTCAATCTGGAAAGTGCAGCCACTTCTGTCTCTGCTGGAGACAAAAGTTTTGTTCAACTGGAAGCAGCACAACAAAATGACATCCTCAGTTCGTATGCCAATACGGCAAAAGAAGACATGCGGGCAGCGAAAGGAGAACCCGTTTTCTGGCCCAAACTGATGGAGTTGACCCTGTTGGGTTATTTCTCTTCCGAACGGGTTGGGGAAGAGATGTTGGCCTATGACCCCATTCCAGGCCAGTACAATGGCTGTATGCCATTGGAAGAAAATGGTGGCTTGATCTGGTCTTTATAGCCCCTCATGAATCAACCGGGCAGCTGAATATCTCATTCGGCTGCCTTTTTTCTTTTGCAGCATGAACCTCAACCAAGTTACTCTCCCTTCCACCGATCTTCAGAAAGCGGTACGCTTCTATCAAAGCCTGGGATTCAGACTGATTGTCGATTCGGTTCCCCGCTATGCACGCTTTGAGTGCCCGGTTGGAGAAGCAACTTTTTCTTTACACCGAGTAGAACAGCTTGCCAAAGGTTCGGGGCTTATCATCTACTTTGAGCACCCGGAACTCGATCAATGGGTAGA
>JBCBZF010000645.1:0-4258 GCA_039815525.1 Bacteroidota bacterium
CTCTGACACTTGCTGCCAATCGTGGTGGGACGCAAATTGACTTTGCCCGCTTTGAAGACCGCTTTCAAACGGCAGCTTTTGCAGATGTCGCGTTAGGAGGAGTCATCTCTCATCCGGGTATATCAGTGGGGCTTCGGTATATGAACTACATTGTTTCCGGAAGTGTGATTGAACTGAATGGATACGATAACTTTCAACTCTATCTCCAATACAACTTCTGATCAGGAGAAAAAATGTATATCTTCAAGGGAGCTGGATCATGATTCCGCTCCCTTGACGTTTCCATATCCTGATGAACGCTCCCTTTACACGAAAAGGCCTGATGGGTCTTCTGTTAATTGTATTGACTGCTTTGTTGCCTGTTTGTGCCCAGGAAACCTTATTTGCAGAGGCCAGTCAAGCGCGGGACAATGAGAAATATGAGCTAGCCATTGAGAAATTTGACCAGGCCGCAGAATACTTTTTTGCGCAAAAAAATGCAGAAAGATGGCAGAGCTGCCATGAAGAGATGGCGCGATCCACTCGCAAACTAGGCCGGAAAGACGCATATCTGTATCTCGAAAAATGTCTGGAGAACGCATGGTGGCCTGAAAACCTTCAGACGGCCAAGCTTTATCTTTTTTATGGTACATACCTTTCTGACGATCTACAACGGTATGAGGCGGCGATCAAAGCCTTCGAACATGCTCGGCAACTATTTGAACCTGGGGATTTTACAAAGTGGCCGTACTTCATTCGCAATGAGGCATATTTTGGCTCGAAAGCACAATTTCTGGCATTTTACATCTATGATGGGCTGGGACGCTCATACTCACGGATCGGAGAAGCGCAACGTTCATCTTTTTTTCTCGCCAAAGCAGAAAAGATTTATCAGGATGAAAGGGAGCCTGAAAAATTGGCGATTACGTATCAAAATTGGAGCGGATCGCTCTGGGATGGAAAAGACTTCTGGGGTGCATTGGAAAAATCTGCAATGGGTTTAGCCCTGGCGGATTCGATTGACTTTTATACCCACGCCGGTCTTCTGATCAATCATAGTTTATATCTGGTAGAGATTGCTGCCCTTACACCAGAATCAAAGGATTCCCTCCAGAAGCTGGCGCTCACAAAGATCCATCAGGCGATCGATCTACTCGAAACGGAGGAAGTCGTGGATTACTATCTCTATCAAGCGTATTCAGTGAAGGGAGATATCCTGTTTTCCTCTTCTGAGACAGATGCGGCCCTTTATGCCTACCAATACGCCCTGAATCTGGCACGTGAGGTAAATGATGATCATCGACAAGTGGCCAAAATCGATCTCTCACTCACACGCTTGTATCTGAATCAAGGCAAATATGATGCAGCCTTACAAAAAATCCAGGATGCAATCTCCCGGATATTGCCGCAAAAAACATTACATGATCTCCATCAGCTCCCTGATGCTACGGAACTCTATCTGGAAAATGTTTTTCTGGAAGCCCTGGAGTTGAAGATGGAGATCTATCTCGCACAGTATCAGACTGGCGGAAAGCCGATCAACCTGCATCGTGGGATTGACTGCATGGACCTGATTCTGGTCTTGGAACGACTCTTCGTGGAGTCCTATCAATACGAAAGTGCGCAGTTGCAAATGATCGCAGAAAGCCACCGCCGCCATGAATTGGGACTGGCCATGCTGGATGAATTGGAAAAGATCAACCCTGGCCCTGCCAATCACGTCCGGATGCTGCATCTCATGGAAAGCAATCGGGCCATCATTTTTACCCAGGAAAGCAATCGGCCAGATGTATGGCAAGCCATGGGGCTGTCTACTGACATGTATACCAGACTGCGGCGGGAAATGAATCAGCTGAGGCGGGAGATTGTCTTTGAAGAAGATGCGGAACAAAGCCTCTTGCTCAAAAATCGTCTCAATGATCTACTGGAACAAAAAGACAGCCTCATTCAGGCCGTCAATGTCGTTTTGCCCCAGACGATTGATACCTGGCCACAAAAAATCGATCTGACGGACTTGCAGGAACGCCTGAATGAAGACAACAGCAGTTTATTGCAGTTTTTCATGGGTGAAGCGGCCATTTATGCCTTGTGGATGGATGCGGAGCAAAGTCGGTACATGAGCATCCCGCGGACGGATACATTTGAGCAATGGCTGGACCGAAGCATTGGCTATCAACAAACTGCAAATGCCGCTTTTTCACCCGAATATTTCGCCGCTTTTGTCACGGACGCACAATGGGGCTTTGACCATCTCATCAAAGCACTCGTGCCAGATGAGTTGCCCGCCCAGCTCATCCTGATTCCGGACGGACAGCTGGGCTTGCTGTCATTTGACAGCTTTCTTCTGAGAGAGATTGACGCATCCGGTCCAGTTGACTATACCGATTTGCCTTATTGGTTTCACGCCACGGCCATTCGATACAATTACTCCACCAATCAATATCTCCGGCAGCGCGATCGGTCCAGTTTGTCTGATGCTGAGCCGTATCTTGGCATTGCGCCAGCTTATGATTTTTCAGAATCACAGCTTCTGCCTTTATCAGAAGGAGGTACATTGATTGAATTAGTTGCTGAACGTTTGGGGGGGGATGTTTTCTCAGGAGAAAAGGCCACTGCCAAGGATTTTGCCCAAAAAATTCAGCAAGACGCCCATCAGGTGCTTCATTTTCACGGTCATGCTGATACGAGCCAACACAGCTGGCTGGCATTCTCCGACGAAAAGATGTATCTGTTTGATTTGTATGGTCTGGATATGCGGGCTGAGTTGGGGATTTTAAGTGCCTGTCAGTCGGGCGTTGGGCGGATTGAGAAAGGGGAAGGCATCTTCAATCTGGGCCGGGCCATGCAATTGGCGGGTTGTCGGAATGTGCTGTTGCGAATTTGGGAAGCCGATGAGAGAGAGACGGCACGTTTGATGGAGAAATACTTGACGCTGCTTGCCGAAGGCAAAGGCAAAGCAGATGCGCTACGCGAAACCAAAATGTGGTACCTCACCCAAAATGGACCCGGTCGACACCATCCCTATTATTGGAGCAATTTTTATCTGGTAGGAGACAATGAACCGATTTCGTTTACCAAGCCGATCTCACAATGGCAGCTTGCTTTCCTATTGTTGCTGCTGCTGACTGGACTGGTGCTTGGATGGCGATGGTGGGAAAATTACCAGCGAGGACAAGGTTGATCCAGCTCAGTGAGTACCGCTATTGCGCGGTCTTTAAACGGATGAAAACTGAGTTGTTGAATCTGGCACAGCTTTTCAATCGCCAGCTCAGTTTGTGCCAATTTCAAGTGGGCCAGTGCAATGCGCCACTGTACTTCTTCCCAGATCAGATTTTTATTCGGGATTTGTTGCCACTGTTCAATGGCCGCTTCTGTTTTTCCGCTTTGGTAGTAAGCTGCGCCAATGTACAAGAGAGCGGCTTCTGAATCTGTGAAGTCTCTGCCATGCGCAAGCACCGAATCATATTGTCCGCTTTGATACCAGGCAATCAGTTGATCAAGGGTATTTTGTCCCATCTGGGTTCTGCCGACTGGATCGAGGGCAAAAGCGGTATCGGCAATTTGCGGGGCCGTCAGTGGAGGGGAAGTCGTCAGAAAGCGAATGAGGAAGATCAAGGCAATGACCGCTGCAAGTGCAGCGCCAATGATTGCCAGTCTCCTGAATGGAATCCTTTGCGGCGCTTTTCCCGCTGACGGACCTTCCGCGATCAACTGATCTCCCAACGCATTCAGGGATTCCCGCAGCTCTTCCTCCTGGTACATCTGAATCCATTCCCGGCCAGCCCGTTCTTTGTCCACCCATTGCGCAAGTTCAGGATCAGTGGTGATCTTTTTTTCAAAAGAAATCTTCTCTGCCTGATCCATTTGCTGTGTCAGGTAGCGATCAATTTGATCCAGTATGTCAGTTGGTACGGCCAATGTTTTGTAGTTTCTACACTTTGATAAATTTTTTCAGAGAAAAGCCAATCATATCTGTCATTTTATCCATACAATTCAGATAATGCGTGCGAAGCTCAGCAGCATCTTCAATTTGATATTTTTCACCCAATTTCTTCCAATTCATCCCATTGAATTTATCCCGCAGAAAAGCCCCGCAGGAACCCGATAGTTTTTCCAACGCAATCTCAGTGATGGATTTCCCCAATTTCTTGCTACAGGCATGATACATCTGTTTGGCACTGGATTCGCCGGATAAACCAAACTCTGCGGCAGTTTCTTTGTGTTTCAGGCCCCTTAGGCGCGCATCAATGATTTTCCGTTAAATTCAGGTGTTATCGCC
>JBCBZF010000826.1:0-3342 GCA_039815525.1 Bacteroidota bacterium
GAAGTTTTAGCCTTAGCTTTGAGAGCTTTGCGACCGCGAACACAAATTTGGCTGGTAATCCACCATTTCGCGCATCAGGTCCATCAATTGCCCCACCACAGCGGCATCTGTCCCGATCGGCAGCGCAGTGTACATCCCTTCTTCCAGATAAGGATCGGCCAGATAAAGCGAAAATTGACCCTGGATGTAGGTTCTGACTTCGTAAAAAGCGGCATTAACTTCCATTACGATCTCCGGACGATTGTCCAGCAGATAGAGAATATCTTCAAAGTCTTCGCTGTAACGGTAGTCATACTTTCCTTCTTTGTCAAAGGCCTCCATTTTAGCGGCCAGGAAATAAGCTGGAGAATAGATCCGGATGCTTTGACCGTCAATCTCGTGACTTTCGGCATAATCCAGGCCTTCGGCCAGCCATCGGTACTGATCTACGAAAGCGGCATTACGGCACAGCAAGAGCCGCAGCGGAATGTCGGCATACGTCCAATGCGTGATCAGGCCTTCGCGTTTTTTCAATTCAAAGGCTGATTGCTTCATGCTTTGGGTTGGCATCTGTTGATCCAGGAGTGCAAGCCGCCCCAGAACGCAGTCAACCGTGCGGTTGGAGCGGATTTCGGGGGCGGCTTGTGAGGTCGCATAGATCGCCAGGGCAGCACTTCCGTAAAAGACGGTTTTGCCACCGACCGGTTCAAAGGCCCGGGCGAGGGTGGCAAGGTCCTGCAAACGTCTAGCCGGCATAAACCAATTCCTGTTGAATGCGTTTGCTCAGTTCTTCCATCGCAATCTTCTGCTCCCGCGCCCGGCCAACCCGGACGGCATCCAGCAGGGCCAGCATTTCATAGAGCTGGGGATCCTTACGGATGGCCTGAATCACACTGGGATAAAGTGGATTGATGGACTGTCCGCGCATGTTTCCCATCGAACTAGGCCATACGTAGACTTCTTCTGATAAAATCATACCGGAGAGAGGCGGAGCCGAGTGGGCAGTGGGAATGCCACGTACCACTGCACCTGGCTGGACTGGAAAGACATATTTGAGTCCAAAATTGATGAATTCCAGGAAAGAGTTTTTGAACACTTTTTTCTTGGAAGCATCGACCAGGCGGGCCTGCTTGGAGCGGTTGAGTGCTTCGGCAACTTCTGACTGACTGATGTTGAGAGATGCGGCGATATCTGAGTAACGCCATGGCGTTTCACCTAAGAGGACAATCTTGAGCAAGATCACTACGTCCTGTGGACGCATTCCATTATGTTTCCGCATACTGACAAGACTGCTGAGTGTCGCGATTCGCGAATGTCAAATAGCTTTTAAATTATATCTGTTTCACACACAAAAATGGGGCCGTTCTGTTCGGCATGTAGCAATTCGTTAACTTTTGTGTCTCATTGGTGCACAAAGCATCCTCATCCGTCTCCAAATGGCCCTCTCTCCCCAGGCACTGCTGGATCATTTGTCCTCGCGAACAGACGATTTCGAGCCAATTGGTCCTCCGGTTCCGTTGACAGGAGGTTTATTAAATCATGTCTGGCGTATTCCGGCCAAACCCCATTCGATCATCGCCAAATTTGCACCGGACCACATTGCCACACTCCCACATGTCCCCATGGATCAGAGTCGGATCCACTTTGAAGCCGAAGCCATCTGCTTGCTCAGTCGTTCGGAATGGTCTCATATTTTTCAACAGGTGCGCCCTCCACAATGCTATGATTATGATCCCGTCAGGCATATTCTCCTCATGGAAGACATTGGAACAGTACCTGATCTGGGAAGCTGGTTACAAAGCAATCAGACAGAGCAGCTCTTGTCCCATGCACAATCACTGGCCTCCTTTTTCGCTCATCTACACTTGCGCAGCCGGGAACAAGCCCAACTGGCCATGCAGTTTGACAATCAGGCCGTCCAGCAGACCCGTGAACAGGTACAGTATAATTTGACTGAATATTTGTTATCGGCAGAGGTGCCACATGCCGCAGAAATCGGCCAGAAAGTCAAAAGGCTGGGAAAACTGATTCAATCAAAAGGAGTCTGTTTGATCATGGGGGATCTTTGGCCGCCATCTGTTTTGGTCAGCAAAGAGGGCTTACGCATCATTGATTGGGAGTTTGCACATTTTGGCTTTCCCTTTCAGGATATTGCTCATCTATTTGCGCACTTATATATGCAGGAAGTGCTACAGGAAGCTATCAGCCGGAAGCAGACATTCCAGATTTTCCGTACGCGTTTCCATCAACATTATCTGGATCAGGTCGGCACGCAATTTCATTCCCGGCAGCCTGAGGCCTGGTTTCCGGTTCATGTTGGCGGAGAAATTCTGATGCGGATATTGGGTCCATTTCGTAGCGGCTATTTTTTTGACAAAATGGATCCGGCCCACCCTTTGGTTCAACAATTGATCCAACAGGCGAGCCGGGCTATCCTGGATGAGGAACTGGAAACGTTCGCTTGAGGAAGGTTTATTTTCGGATCACTTTAAGGGTTTGACTTTTTCCATTTGCCAGTCGTACCCGTACGTAATAGACACCACTTGGTGAATTGCTCAGATCAAGATCCATTTTTCTGGCTGTCATCTTGGTGGAAGACATGATGCTGCGTCCAAGTCCACTGATCACATCAACCCTGGCCCCCATTTGTAAAGCTACCTCATTGACTTCTACGGTGGTGGCACCTTCGGTTGGATTGGGATAGGCATTGATGAGAATGCGCCCCTCTGTCTGGCAGGCAGCAGAAACCGTCTGGTGATATTTGAGGCTGTTTTGCAGATCATATTGTCCCAGACGATAGTAGGTTGGGGAGAAAAAGCCAACTTCATTCTGATACGTATACAGTGTGAGTGGTTCACCCTGGTCCTGGTCTGCAATTGAATCAAGTACGGCCCAGTTTTGGTTGTCCGGGCTCTTTTCGATCACGAAAGTCGTGCCCCTGTGCTCACCGGCAGCGACCCACTCCAGATGTGCGATCCCTTCGCGGCAATCCAATGTAAAGTCTGCAATCTCCGCCGCCAGCGGTTGCGAAAGCGAAAGGGTATGCGAAGAAAAATCAGCCATTGCAGTTTTTTCTACATAATTGCTGGTCGTATTGCTGGCAGCGGCAAATTGTTGTTCCCAACTTGCCCCATCATTGCGCCAAAGATCCAAATCACCTTCGCCCACACCATTGAGTTCATGATCAAAGTAATACGCCCGCAAAGTTGCATTCAGGCTGCTGTTGTTGGTGGGTGTGATGATATAGTATCTCAGCACGGAGTTGCCGAGGGGGGTAATGTTGTTGACGTGTCCACGACGGATGGTGGTCAGGCCCATGTTTTCGGCAGAAGTAATTTCTGCTCCAAAGTTGCCAGGATTGTC
>JBCBZF010000272.1:0-7248 GCA_039815525.1 Bacteroidota bacterium
CAGAAACCGAAGCCCAGGTAGACTACACCATCATCACCGATCAGCTGGAAGCATGGCTGAAAAAGCCGCTGGACCTCAATCGCGCCACCAAAGCGGATTTGCAGCAATTGCCGGGGCTCAATGACCTGCAAATCGTGGCCATCCTGGAGCATATTGCCGCCTATGGTGATTTGACCAGTATTTACGAATTGCAGGCCGTGCGCGGTCTGACGCCAAATGTCATCAGAGAATTCATTCCTTTTGTAACCGTCAATCAGGTGCGGGAAAAAGACATGGATGCTGACAGAAAACATCCCCGTGGGCCTGGCTTCCAGGAAATCTGGCAGGGCCTGACGGTCGAATATCTGCAGCGGGTAAGCTGGATTCTGGAAGAGCAACGTGGTTACACCCCTGCGGATACCATTTTTCGGGATCAGAAAGACGAGGACGGGAATGTCATCGGAGAGGATACTTTGTTCAACAGTCGCTACATTGGATCGGCGCAGCGAATTTACTCGCGTATGCGCATTCAGTATGGCAATCACCTCAGTTTGGCAATGGTCGGAGAAAAAGACCCGGGTGAAGCTTTTCGTTGGGACCCTAATCGGCAACAGTATGGTTTTGACTTCTTATCCGGACACATTTCCATCGGAAACTATGGCCGCCTTAAGCGCCTGGTGATCGGGGATTATACCATGCAGTTTGGCCAGGGCTTGATTTTGTCTCCGGGTTTGGGGTTTGGAAAAGGGGCGACGGTGATCAAAAGTACCAAAATGCCGGCCCGCGGCCTGCGGCCATATAGTTCCGTGAACGAAAATCAGGTTCAACGTGGGGTCGCAGCTACTTATGCGATTGGTTCAATTTATCTGACTGGCTTCTATTCACGCAATCGCCGTGATGCCAATATCCTCGAAGTGGATACCCTGACCCAGGAAACCCTATTTTCAGCCGGTATCCAGACCAGTGGCCTGCACCGTACGGCTTCTGAGCTGCGCAACCGACGGAGCATCACCGAAGAATTGATTGGGGGACGGATTGAATACCGAACCCGAACCCTGACCATCGGGACCTCTCATTATATCCAGCGCTTTGGCAATGATATCGTGCCACCACAAAATGATTTCAATCTTTTTGCTTTTGCCGGCGACCGGAACAGTCTGCACGGAATTGATTTCGATTGGGTCTACAACAATGTCAATTTCTTTGGGGAAGTGGCGCGCTCACGTTCTGGTGGGGTAGGGGCAACCTTAGGGCTGATGAGTAGCATTGCGCCCACGGTGGATGTGTCCCTGGTGGCCCGGAATTTTGACCGGGATTTTCACTCTGATAAAGGTTATGTATTTGCCGAAAGACCGACCGCACTCCAAAATGAAAAAGGCGTATATCTTGGCTTACGGATTGCCCCCAATCCTCGCTGGACCCTGAGTAGCTATTTTGACCAATACTACTTCCCTTTTAATCGTTTCCAGGCTTCTTTTCCCTCGCGTGGCTGGGAATTCTTTACCCAATTGGACTATAAACCCAAGCGTGGTACCCTGCTTTATCTTCGTTTTCGTAGCGACAACCGCCAAACCAATGCTGATGAAGAACCGGAAGGTCCTGCGCTGGAACGATTGGTGAATGCGAGGCGTGATCAGTTTCGCATTCAGTTTCAAACCAAAGCCGGACGGGGACGGGATTTACAGTTTCGGACGCGTCTGGAATTTTCCTGGTACCAACAGGAAGATCGACGTGAAAGAGGCATGCTTCTCTATCAGGATCTGATTTGGAAACCAAGCTTTAGTTTTCGGGTAACGGGGCGCTATGCCATCTTTGATGTCTCCAACTTTGACGCCCGGATTTTCGCCTATGAAAATGATGTACTCGGCTTTTTCTCGATTCCACCTTATGCAGGTGTGGGTAGCCGCTATTATCTGATTCTGAACTGGAAAGCCGGCCGGAGGGTTGAATTTTGGGCCCGGCTGGCCCAGAGCCGCTTTCTGGACACTCAGACGATTGGCTCTGGTCTGGAACAGATCAATGGCTCTACCCGAAGCGAGCTAAAGCTACAGATGCGGGTGAAGCTGTGAAAGCACTCCCAATAAAGACTTCGCAATCAGCTGAGGCGCAATTGATTCTTCTCCAGCGTCAGTGAATGGTAGTATTGAACCACTTTGTCTGAAGGATTGATCTTGAGAATGTCTTCGGTAACCTTCAGTGCATCAAGAAACTTCTTATGCTGGTAGAGGTAGACCATCTCATCGAATGCTTCCATCGTTTCCAGCTTTCCAGCCATTTCCTCCGGCGGATCGCCGTCCATGCATTCATAGGCATCCAGACGCTGCATTTTTCCTTTGACAGAGACCTTACCTAAATATCTGAAATGATATTTGTCAGGATGACTCAGATTTTGATGGGATTGACCCGTAATCAGGATTTTGACACCAAATTTTTTGGTCAGCCCTTCCATCCGGGCAGCCGTATTGACAGTATCTGAAATCGTCGCGGCATCTCTCCGCCGGCTGTCTCCAATGATGCCCATGATGAGAGATCCTGTATGAAGACCCATACCGACAGATATTTCAGGACGAGATTTTTCTATTCGTTCCAGATTGTATTCTCTCAGACGAAGCTGCATACCGATCATCCCATTGAGGGCATCTTCAGGACTGTCCTGGAAGATTGCCATGATACCATCCCCCAGATATTGGTTGACGAAGCCATTGTTTTCCTTGATCACAGGTCCCATTCTCTTGGTATATCCACTGATGAATTTGAAGGTATCCCGTGGTGTCATTGACTCGGAAAGGGTAGTATAGCTGCGGATATCGGTAAACAGTACGCTGACTTCTTTTTCAACCAAATCTCCCAGATTGACATCCGTAATCCGGTCATGGCCCAGGGTATTGATGAATTCGTTTGGTATGTAGCGATCGGTTACATTAAAGATATTGCGCAAGTCAAGCTGGGTCTTGACCCGGGCTTTAAATTCCTGTTTGGTAAAGGGTTTGGCAAGATAATCGTTCGCACCACGGTTCAAGCCGGAAATAAGATCAGAAACCTGGTTTTTGGCTGTAACCATGATCACCGGGAGTTCGGACGGTAGGTATTTTTCCCTGATCTTATTGCAAACTTCATAGCCGGACATATTTGGCATCATAACGTCCAACAAGACCAGGTCAAACATTGCTGAATTGTCAATGATCTTCAATGCGCTGATCCCATCATCGGCAAAGGTAAGATCAAAGTTATCATCACTGAGGTGACTCTTAATCACACGCTGGTTTACCGGTTCATCGTCTACGATCAAGATCCTGAATTTACCTTCCTGTCTTGCAATGGTCTTAGGCTGGGACAGCGCTTGAGACTGGTACAATTCATGGTCCGTTGAAAGGTCTTCTTCCTGTAAGCCTTCATTGTTGACCATGGTTGGGTTGAGCCCGACCAGTGTGCCTTCCTGAGCACTGACTTTTTCTCCGGCCTGATCCGAGGCATTCAGGGTAAACCAGAACGTACTTCCAGCACCGGGCTTGCTTTCGACGCCAATGGTTCCACCATGTAGCTCGACCAAACGCTTGGTGATGGTCAGTCCCAGGCCAGTTCCGCCAAATTGGCGGGCCGTAGATCCATCAGCCTGCTGAAATTCCTCAAAAATACTTTCAGTTTTATCGGCGGGAATCCCAATGCCGGTATCAGAAATACTGATTTTGATTTTCCCTTCCATCTCATCAGCACATACGCGAACTTCTCCTTCTTTGGTAAACTTAATGGCGTTGCCAATCAAGTTGTACAATACCTGCTGAATCCGATGCATGTCAGCTTGAACAGCCGGAATATCCTCGCTGATTTCATTTTTTAACTGGAGGTTTTTCTTCTCAACGGCAGGCTTACTCATTCTGAAGATTAAGTCAATGACACTTCTGAGGTCTACCGAGGTCTTGTTGAGCTCGAAATCACCTTTTTTCAGTTTTGAAAAATCAAGCAGGTCATCCACCAGGTAATGCAGGCGTTTGCCTGAGTTGATGATGAGTTCGAGGTCTTCTTTGTTGTCCGTATCATCAGATCGGTCATATACGCCTTCTGAGAGTCCAATGATGCCATTGAGAGGCGTGCGAAGTTCGTGCGATGTATTGGCGAGGAATTGATCCTTCAGTTGATCAAGTGCTTTGAGTTGCTCCGTCATTTGGCGCTCCATTTCAAGCTCTTTTTCCTGTCGCTTGATTTTCTCTTCCTGCTTTTTGGTAATCCGTTTGATAATGAGATACACCAGAGCGGCCAAGACCAGACAATAACACACATACGCCAAAGGTGTCTCCCACCATGGTTTTCTGATTTTGAATTGAATATCGGTGCTCTGCTCCGTCCAGATGCCATCTGCGCCTGCGGCGAGAACCCGGAACGTATAATTCCCGGAAGGAATGCCGGCATATCTCGCTTTCCTCTCAAAGGATGGCTCGCTCCAATCCTTATCAAAACCTTCCAGTTTGTATGAATATTGATTTTCGGAGGAAAGGGCATAATGCAGAGCAATGAAGCCAAATGTCAGATCATTTTGGTCATGATCTAATGCAAAAGATCTGGTCTGAGAAATATGCTCTGTGAGAAATTGTCCATCGGCCGTCCGATATGTCTGATCATTGACTTTCAATGAATTGATGTGGAGAACTGGGGCTTTCCCGCTTGAATGCAGCAAGCGGCGTGGATTGATCCGATACAGTTTTTTGTATGTGCTCAGCCAAAGATCACCCTGTCGGGATTTGATGATTTTTGCGTGCTGAGACATTGCTTCACTTCCATAGAGGTCAAACCCATCTTCCCTGGTGAAGATTTTGATGGTCCCATCGCTTGGATGAAAGCGGGCAATACCGAGCTCAGAAGGAATCCAAAAGTATCCCAGGTCATCTTCAATCAATTGTGAAACCACATCGCTGGCCAGACCAGCATTACGGTTGATAAATGTATCAAGTTGATAGGATTCATTCATCTGGAACAGGCCTTCTCCTCTTTCAGTACCAAACCATAGCTGATGATTCTGATCTTCCAAACCGGTCAGGGTAACGGAGAATTTGTCAGTGTCATACCAATTCCGAAAACCATCCAAAGCTTCTTCATAGCGATTCAGCCCTTTTTCGAAGGTGCCGAACCATATATTTTCCTTGCTGTCTTCAAGAATGAAGGAAATGAAGTTGCTGCTGATTGAATGGGGGCTTGACGGATCGACTTTGTATTGGATGAAGTTATTTTCAGTGCGATTGTACCTGCATAATCCTGCAAAGGACGCGATCCAGATTCTGCCTTTTTTATCCATGTGAAGATCGCGAACGAGTTCACTGACCAGAGAAGTAGAATCTTCTGGATTGTGGTTAAATCTTTGGCGTAAGCGTTTTTTTACAGGATCAACAATGCCCAGGCTTTTTCCATATTCTTTCCCAAGGGCTTTATGAAGGTATTTGATCCACAGGTGGCCCTGCTGATCAATCAACATGGGCTCAATGCCGATTCCTGTTGGGTCTGGATTTCTCAGGCTGATCTCAAGGGACTGTTTGTCTTCGTTCAAGTAGAACAAGCCCTGGTCCGAACCGAACCAGCGCGTCCCAGATGAATCTTCCTGAAATGTATTGAACCTGATTTGTGGAAAGCCATTGGGCAGGATTGCCTTAAAACACTGACAGCTTTCGTCAAAGTATTGGACCATCCCTTTACCCATGATCCAAATTTGCCCTTCACGGTCTTCTTTGACACTGTAGATCGAATCGGTTGCGAGCCCATAAGGATCCTGGGCATATACCCAGCTGTCAATTCTTTGGGAAATGGGATTCTGTTTGTGAATACCGGAACTAATATCACTGATCCATACCAAACCCGCAGCATCCTTGATGAAGCCAGAAGGGATTGCATTGGCCTTATTCTGAGATTGTCGAAAGTTTTCTCCATAGCTGGTAAAGGTTCCATCGCTGTATTTGTAATAGAAAAACTGTCGATTGAACACAGAAAACCTTTTGAGATCGCTCACAAACCAGATCCCTTCCTCATTTCCCATAATCGGTTTGAACAGATATTGGCTGGACTGCGTACCAATGCCTTGGAATGGCTGCTTCTGAAGGGGAAATTCTTTGAATTGGTCTGATTGGCGATGATAGGAGACGAGGCTTTTCCCCTCCTGTAGCATCCAGATATGACCTTGCGCATCTGTATAAGCATAAAAGACTGCGCCTTCCTGCAGAGAAGGAAAGTTTTGAAAAACCGGATGCTGCTGTTCGAACTGTTGCTGATCGATGTTGTAAATGAATAAGCCTTTGTCAGTCGAAATCCAAAGCAAATTGGCCTCATCGACCATTAGGTGGTTGATCTGGGCACAGGCTCCGGAAGCAGTATACAGGTTTTCACAATTGATGCGGGGCGCCAGTTTCTTACTTTCTGGGTTAAAGGTGTAAATATTCTTATTGGCGGCATCATGTATCCAGACATCACCATTTTGATCTTCTACAATGTATCCATCCAACAGGAGCCTCTGACCGGAGCGCGGACCGACCTCGAATGTCAGCGTCCTGCGTGTTTGTGGATCAAATTGACGGAACTTAACAAGCCGCCTGGCTGGATTGATCCCATACATCCAAATACGTCCTTGTGAATCTTCGAACAGCAACTCATGTCGGGGAAAAGCCGCATCGCCCAGGCTGTCAATTTCGTTGTAAAAATTTTCGAAGCGTTCCTGATCCGGTAAATAATGGGAGAAACCTTTGCTCAAAGTGGAGGCCCAGAATGATCCATCTTGTGATTTGAGTAAGGAAACAAAACTTCTCCCAACCGGTTTGGCGCTGATGCTGTCTTCCTGAATACCACGATAGATATTGAATTCATATCCATCATACTTGACCAGTCCGTTGAGGGTGGCGATCCAGATGTATCCATTTCTGTCTTGAACAATGTCAAAAGCCCCTTCAGAAGGGAGGCCTTGCTTGAGCCCGATTAAGTCAAAATTGAGACGTTGGGCCTGGAGAGCAACTTGCTGCCATACACTTGCCAAAAATACGAGAAGCAATATCCTTGCAACTTTCTTATGACAAAAGTGCCACAATCGGATGCTACATGAAACTGGACCGGATTGATTTGCAACTGACATCATCGTATACAAAAACAGTGGAGAGAGAAATGGGTACTTCAATGGGCGTGGCTCTACCCAGATAGCGTGGCAGTTTGCTATCTGGGTGAGAGCCAGCAGGAGGAGCCTGACAGAAGTGGATGTTTTCTGTCAGTCAGGTGGAAGAGTCTATGGGAGATTCTGTGAAG
>JBCBZF010000027.1:0-17213 GCA_039815525.1 Bacteroidota bacterium
CGCTCGAGTTGGAACGGCTGGTGCGTTGATTCTTTTGATCGGATGCGCTTTTTACATTGGCCTGTGTTTTTGTTCATCCCTGTCAGCCCAGAAGCTATCCAAAGAAGAAAAGAAATTCTGGAAAGACAAGGCCAAAAAATATGTCAAGAACCCAGGCGCTCTCAAGGGCGAATTTGAGGGATTCAATGATCAGATTAAAGGACTCAAAGAGCAATTGAAACAAGCCATGGAAAACGGCGGATCTGGTGGATCTGATCAGGTCGACAGCCTACGCTGGGCCCTGATTCAAGCCGAAGGCAAACTCCAGAAATCACAAAGTGAAGTCTCTCGCCTCAATACGGAGATTGCGTCCCGTAAAAACACCTCTGAGATGGGGATTCAAGACGGTTTGGTGTATCGGGTGCAGATCGGTGCTTATGTATTCTATGAAATGGAGAATCCTCCAGAAGGTGCTGGGGATTTTGTGTCGGAGCAATCAGATGGTTTCAATAAATATGCTGTGGGCTCATTCCGCGGCTATGACGATGCAGTAAGTTTTAGAGATGAGCTGCGCAAAATGGGCATGGCTGATGCATGGATTGTCCCCTATATCAATGGCATTCGTAGTACCATTGATGAAGCCGAAGCCTATCGGCAGAATGAAGGTGGCAGCAGTCTGCTGGACAATAACTAACCGAAGTCAGAAAGCTATTTACAATCTTCATGAAAATTGCTATTTTCATATAGCAATTGGAGTAAGGTATGCCCTTTATTTCACATGAGAGTGATATCCCCGGCGTTGCCATCGGGATCTGGCACATAGAAGAAGATGAACTTTTCTTCCTTGAGCGGGTAAAACTATATGAAAACGAGTGGAAGCGTCTCGCAGGGGTTGTCCATCCGCAAAAACGCCTGGAATGGCTGTCCAGCCGCTTATGCATGAAAGAATTGCTGGATATTACCAATACCAGCCGGGTAGAATCTCTCAACAACGACATTGGCAAGCCATACCTTACCAATCACTCTCACAATATTTCCTACACGCATTCTACGCAGTACTCCGCTGCCATCGCCTCTCAGACTTTTGAAGTAGGCATTGATATCGAATACCTCAAACGGCGTCGCAATATCAAGACGCGCTTTCTGTTCATGAACGAGCCTGAATTGGCTTCCTACGAACAGGATCCGGATTTTAACCGGTTCATTCTGGCCTGGAGTGCCAAAGAGACCGTCTACAAATTGCATGGCAGAGGCGTCGCTTTTAAAGACAATATCTTCCTTGATTTGCAAAAGGTAGACCCAAAAGCGAACGGAATTCTCCCTGCAACCGTACAAAAGGACGGTCTATGCAAAGAATATGAGGTACATTTCGCTGTATATCCTGAGTTTATCCTCACTTATTGTATTGATGGGTTGCCAGAAAGCACCCAGCAAAGCCTCATACGGAGCGGACATCAAGGCAATTGATGACCAAACGCTTCTTTCACTCGTCACACATGCAGAGAAACCATACGTTTTGGTCAATTTCTTTTCTGTTGATTGTGATCCTTGTCAAAGTGAATTACCAGAAATACTGGCGATGAAGCGCAATCCACGGTTCAACGTGGACGTGCTCCTGGTCGCAGTTGATGAACATATCACCCTGCATGATGAGGTAAAACACTTTTTACAGGATATGCAGGTTGAATTTCCCGCTTTTCAATATCAAAAAGACAGTTTGACCCGCTTCGTGAAAGAAGTTTATCCAGATTGGGATACCAGTATCCCACTCAATTTCGTATATAGTAATGATGGTCGGCTGGTGGAGGCCACTGGTATGACCAATCAACAAGAGATCCACATGATTGTCCGTGCGGATCAGTTATTTAGAAAAACAACAACCGATAAGCTATGACCAAAATCGCGTATAGCACAATGATCGGCCTCTTCATTGGGTTCAGTTTGTTCTGGCGACCAGCAGTCGCACAGGAAATTGACACAGTGAATAATTTCATCCTGAAAAAAGGAGAAAAAGAGGTTGCCCTGGCTGATTTTCGCGATCAGAAGGTGGTCGTGGTCGTCTTTACCAGTTCACACTGTTCATGGGCGACCCAGTATGTCGATCGTTTGCACGACATGCACAAAGCATTCAAGGATTCGAGTGTGGCATTTATCGCCATTAATTCCAATGATCCAACTTTGTCCCAACGGGATGCAGAAGCGCGTATGGGTAAGTTTGCGCCTTTTCCCTTCCCCTACCTGAAAGACAAGGATCAGAAGGTGGCCAAAATGTTCAACATTACCAAGAATCCAGAAGTGGTGGTCCTGACCCCACGTACGAAAGGCTTTGATGTGATCTATCGTGGCAAGATTGATGACAATCCACTTGATGCCAGCATGGTAAAGCAGTCCTTCCTCAACGATGCCATTCACATGGGGCTCAAAGGCGAGAAGCCAGAGGAATCTTCCACTACCCCCAATGGGTGTTCAATTAAGTGGATGGATTAGTCCCGACAACATATGAAGATTTACGGCCCCTTTCGGATGCGAAAGGGGTTTTTTGTATGTTTACACCGCTTATAGCCTGTATTTGCAAACATACCATTCATGTACAAACAATCAATCCAAACGCTTTTTGCCCTGCTAATCCTTTCAGGGCTGATATCTGCTTGTGGCAATGCCAACCAAAAGGCAGAAACCGCCACCGCTGAAGAGCCCGTTGTTGCCGAAAGCAAGATCACAGTTACGCCATTGGAAGGTTCTCCGGCATTCGATGGGGCGAGCCTGACACTCAATGCTGCTGCAGAAGGCGAAGAGGGTAGTTACGACTTTGATTTCAGTGTCGAAAACTATGAGTTGGGCGCACAGACCAACGCCAGTCTGGGACTTGCCAATTCTGGAAAAGGGCAGCACATTCACTTCATCGTAGACAATGGCCCTTACTCAGCGCATTATGAACCGGGCTTCTCAACTGACAAGCTGGCTGATCCAGGGAATCATGTGGTACTGGCTTTTCTGTCCCGCTCTTATCATGAAAGTGTGAAAAATCTGGAAGCACCAGCAACTTCTTATGTTATTACCCAATTTCAGACGGGTGAAGAAAAAGCAGAAGAAGCTGACTTTGAAGCACCGCATATGTTTTACAGCCGCCCCAAAGGCACCTACAAAGGCGATGACACCAAAAAGCTCTTGCTGGACTTTTTCCTCCTCAATGTAGACCTATCTGAAGATGGATATAAAGTTCGTGCGACCATTAATGGTGAAGAATTCATGCTGACCAAGTGGCAACCATATGTCATTGAAGGGCTGGAAATGGGTGAAGTGAGTATCAAACTTGAACTCATGGACGCAGCAGGCCAAAACGTTCCCGGACCGTTTAATACTGTAGAACGTACCGTAACGCTTGCTCCCGCAGAAGCATAAAAAAATCCTGACAGAGGCTGGTTCGCCAGCCTCTTTTTCTTTTCTATCGTCTCCTATGTATCGCAGTCTGATCCGACCCCTTCTCTTTCTGTTCGATCCTGAAAGTGTCCACAACTTTAGTTTTCGTATGCTCCGCCTCGGATTACCACTTCTGGGTGGTCTGGCGAAACTTCTGTATCAGGTCAATGAACCCCGCCTGGAGCGGGAAGTTTTTGGCTTGCGATTCAAGAATCCAGTAGGACTGGCAGCAGGATTTGACAAAGACGCCAAACTTCTCCATCAGTGGGGAAAACTTGGATTTGGATTTGTAGAGTTTGGGACGGTTACCCCCCGGCCGCAGGCTGGTAATCCTCAACCACGCCTTTTTCGCCTTCCACCAGACCAGGCCATCATCAACCGAATGGGCTTCAACAACGCAGGCGTGGACGCCATGGTCGAAAGGCTGAAAAAGATAGACAAAGGGGATTTAATCGTCGGGGCAAATATTGGTAAGAATAAAGATACGCCCAATGATCAGGCGGTGGAGGACTACCGGATTTGTTTTGAGAAACTTTATCCCTATGCTGATTATTTTGTGGTCAATGTCAGCTCACCCAATACACCAGGCCTGCGAAGCTTGCAGGAGAAAGAGCCATTGATGCAGCTTCTCAATCAACTACAGGCAGACAATATTGCAAAATCAGTTCCACGTCCATTGCTGCTCAAGATTGCACCAGATCTCACCAATGAGCAATTGGATGATATCATCGAGGTGGCACAAGCAACCAAACTGGCCGGATTGATTGCCACCAACACCACCATCAGCCGCGACAATCTGAATTCGTCTCCTGAAAAAGTTCAAAGCATTGGTGCTGGTGGATTGAGTGGTCTACCTCTCACCAACCGATCCTGGGAAGTTTTGCACTATATTCAGGAAAAGACAGAAGGAAAATTACCGCTGATTGGCGTTGGAGGAATCATGGAGCCGCTGGACGCCAAAATGCGAATGCAGGGAGGGGCATCCTTGATTCAGGTGTATACTGGGTATGTATACCAGGGACCTTCATTTGTCAAGCGGATCCTGAAGGCCCTCAGTCATTAATGATTCGACTATTCGCAATAAAATATATTTCTACTTTCTACGTGATTTCTCTGTAACGGCAGCCATTTCCTTTTCCCTACTGTCTTTTGATCGTACGTACTCGCTAACCAAACAAGCTCTTTTTGATATGAAGCTGAGAAAAATGATACTCGTCAGGGTCCTGATCGGACTCCTGTTTTGCTGCCAGTGGTCTGTTTCTCAGGCCCAATGTGTGATTGACTCACTCGTGCCTTCGGTACCAGGCATTTATCCTGATACCTTCGCCAATGCAACCGGATGTGAATTTTATTCCATCGACATCACCTTTTTCCTCCCCAGAGACACCGTCACCCTGATTTTGGGTCAACCGACAACTATTCCCTTTAACTCATTTACCATTGACAGTATCGGTGGCTTACCAGATGGCTTAGATTGGGCCTGTAACCTAGCCCCCAACTGTTTTTATGATGTCAATCCCAATAATCCCAACCCTGACACACTCGGTTGTGCCCAGGTCTTTGGCACCCCAACCGTCCCGGGTATTTATCCAGTCACTGTTTTCCTGACGGCCAATGTGGCGGTCGTGGGCGACCAACCCGCTACTTTTAACAGTCAGATTCTCGTAACGCCCTGTCCGTTTATGGGAGACTGCTATACGGCTACGCTCAACGACATTTGCAGCCCATCCAGTTTGGATATTACCAACAATATTCAGGGTAATGGAACACCGGAATATACTTTCAACTGGAGTCTGACGGGACCAAATAACTTTTCCTATACCACGAGCGATGAAGTTCCAGTTTCGCCGCAAGTGCTACCTGATCCAGGCACCTACATCCTCGAATATGACGCGGTCATCGATACATTTGGTTATACCTTAAATTCGGTTGTCATTGACAGTGTAAACTGTTCTGACTTGCTGGATGCAGGGGACATTTACTGGATTCTGATCGATCCATCAGGGACTGAAATTGTCAATACCTCAAACAATCCGGTGAACAATGGTGGTGCAAATCTCCCCATCAATACCGGGATATCCGGGGTTGTACTTGATACCGGCACCTACGAATTTCAGGTATGGGACAATGATCTCGTTTTTGGAGATGATGGTTGCGCGGCTGATTCTGGCGCATCCCTTTTCTTTGATATCCCTTCTACAGTAAATGGACAGCTACCCTTGAATCTGAATGGACTGGCAGTAACCCTGACCATCGACCATCCGGTTTTGAATGTCAGCTGCTCGGATACCTTTGTGGTCAATGCGACCCCAACTACCCCTGACTTGATGCCAGCGATGGATTCCATTACACTCTGTGCAGGGGATACCATCGTTTTATCTGTTAGCAATACCGATTCCCTCCAGTGGTATCGCAATGGCAGTCCAATCGACAACCAGAATGGTCAAAGTCTGGTGGTGTTTGAGGATGGAAATTATCGGGTAACTGCTTTTGAACCACAAAGCCTCTGTAATACAAGCTCGATGACGGTCAGTATTATTACCCAGGAACTGGACATGCCAGTCATCTCTTTTGATGATTCGCTTACCCTCAGTGTCAACAATCCAGTCCCAGGTCTGGTATATGATTGGTACGACATAGATGACGGATTGCTTTTCAGTGGCAATCCCTTCCAACCGACTGCTTCCGGTAATTTCTTTGTCATCGCCAGAGACACTGCCACTGACTGTGAATCTGAGGCATCTGGTGTCTTACAAGCGGTACTGGTATCCGTAGATCCACTGGCTGGCCTCGCAGATGAAGTGTGGATCGGTCCCAACCCGACCAAGGGGCAACTCAATGTATCGATTGCCCTTTCCCAAAGCCGAAAGATTGGATTACGCCTCCTCAATTTGCAGGGGCAAATCGTCTGGGAACAGCCAGATATACAACAAAGCGGCCGTTGGCAGCAAGCGCTTGACCTCAGTCAATTAAGTCGTGGGCTTTATTTCCTGGAGCTTAGAATTGATGGAGGAAGTTTACGCGAAAAAGTCTTGTTACAATAATGAACATTGACATACGTCCAATTTTTGAAGAGCGGATTTTAGCATCCGCTCTTCTTCATTTAGAAACCATTTTACAGACTGCTTTCCATCCGCATTATCTCTCCAATTGCACATCGGCTCAGGCATGTTTCAACCTTCCTGGCAAAAAGCGGTCTTCTAGTCGATACAGCGTGTATTTCTCCTGAAAAAAAGCTACATTTGATTCATAAATGAAAGCATTCTGAATCAGGCACTTGCGGCCTCTCAGTTCTACTAACGTTTGAAGCTTTGGCGAAAAACAGTCCCACCAGAAGAAAAAAAAGCAGCTCAAAATCCTCTTCCCAGGGCCCAATCTCGGCTCTCCTGAATCTGTCGAAAGCAGTCGGTAGCATGCAGGGCGGTGACAAAGATCAAAACCGTCGGGTCATTGGCTGGATTTTATTGTTTGCCAGCTTGATTTCTTTGATTGCCTGTATTTCATACTATTTCACCGGCAATGCTGACCAATCCACCACTGAAACGGGCATTCTAGCCGCAGAAGAAATCAACAACTGGTTAGGATTTGTCGGCGCAAAACTGGCGGACCTGATCATTCGGAGAGGCTTTGGCATATTTGGACTGGTTTTACCGCTTTATGGGATTTTCTTTTCCCTGGTCCTGCTGGAAAATGATTATTACGACCTTGCACGGAAAGCCTTGAAATATTTGCTTTTTCTGGTGCTGTTTGGATCAGTCTTCCTGTCATATTTTGAGATTCTGTCCAATGCGACTTCATTTGATCTGGGTGGAGGTTTCGGCTATGCAGTCAATCAATGGTTCTTTGGCTACATCGGCAGAGTCGGCGTGGCGTTTTTACTTCTGCTCAGCATGATTTTGTTTGCTGTCATCAACTTCAATGCAGAACTGAAAGCATCCCGCCTCATTGAAAACCTGCGTTTTTCCGCCCAGCAAGCCGCTTCGAATGTAAAAGCCCGCCAAAAGACCAATCGCCCCGTCAAAAAGGGCAAACCCAGCGGTGTGGTCAACAAAAAGTCTGCGTCCAAAACAGAGATCGTTAAGACCGCAGAAGAAGTCTCTACCACGACATCCGACAAAAAGGAAACCCCTCAGCTTGGCAGTGAAGTAAACCTGAGCCTCAAAGAGCCAACAAAAAAGGATTTACCGAAGGAAGAAAACACCCAATTGGAACTGACCATCGTGGAAACCAAAGATGAACCGGTGGTTGCATTGAACGAACCAAAGGTTCTTGAACAAATCGGTGATGACAACATTGGGGTGGTCGCAGGTGAAGATCGGGTCGAGAAAATCGTTCCCGAAAAAGATCAGGAGATCGAAAACATCGAAGACCTCGATTGGGAAGACTTCGATCCGACCCTGGAATTGTCAGACTTTGAGCGCCCTGCTTTTGAACTGCTGGAAGATCACGGATCCGGTGCTGGCCGGGAAGTCAACCGCGACGAGCTCAATGACAATAAAAACAAAATCGTCCAGACGCTGGAAGATTACGGGATCAAGATCACCAGCATCAAAGCGACCATTGGCCCGACAGTAACGCTGTATGAGATTGTTCCGGCTCCGGGCGTGCGAATTTCCAAGATCAAAAATCTGGAAGATGATATTGCCCTCAATCTGGCGGCACTGGGAATTCGGATCATCGCCCCGATTCCAGGTAAGGGAACCATTGGTATTGAAGTCCCCAATTCCAAACCAGAAACCGTTTCACTGCGAGGCGTCTTAACGACTGAAAAGTGGCTAACCACGAAGGCAGAGCTACCGATTGCGATTGGGCGGACAATTTCCAACGAGGTTTTCATTGCCGACCTCAATAAAATGCCGCACCTGCTGATTGCAGGGGCTACCGGGCAAGGTAAATCGGTGGGACTGAATACCATCATTGCCTCTCTGCTGTACAAAAAGCATCCGGCAGAGGTCAAGTTTGTGATGATTGACCCCAAAAAGGTAGAACTGAGTCTCTTCTCGGCCATTAAAAATCACTATTTGGCCACCTTACCAGATCAGGAAGAAGAACCAATTATCACGGATGTGCGCGAGGCAGTCAACGTACTGAAAAGCCTCTGTATTGAGATGGATCGACGCTATGACCTCTTGAAAAAAGCACGGGTCCGCAACCTGAAAGAATACAATACAAAGTTTACCGCCCGAAAGCTCAACCCACGCAAGGGGCATGAGTATATGCCATACATCGTCCTGATCATCGACGAATTAGCAGATATGATGATGGTGGCCGGGAAGGAAGTGGAAATGCCCATTGCCCGTCTGGCCCAGCTTGCCCGTGCCGTCGGCATCCATTTGGTCATTGCGACGCAGCGACCTTCTGTGAATGTCATTACCGGGATCATCAAGGCAAATTTTCCTGCCCGGATGTCCTATCGGGTTATTTCAAAAGTAGACTCACGAACCATTCTGGATGCCAACGGTGCCGACCAGTTAATCGGCCGGGGAGATACCCTGCTGTCCACGGGCAGTGATCTGATTCGGATTCAAAACGCCTTCATTGATACGCCTGAAGTAGAACGTATCGTTGACAACATTGCCCGCCAGCGAGGCTTTCCTGAGCCCTATTATCTTCCAGAAACGCCTTCTGAAGATGGGGGTGGCATGGATGATGACGAGCCATTCGAAAAAGATTCACGCTTCGAAGAAGCAGCGCGCCTGATTGTCAGGTATCAAATTGGCTCTGCTTCGCTGATTCAGCGAAAAATGAAGCTCGGTTACAACCGAGCCGGTCGAATCATTGACCAACTCGAAAGAGCAGGGGTCGTCGGCCCACATTCAGGGAGCAAAGCCCGGGATGTCCTGGTGCAGGACGAAGCTGAATTGGAACGATATTTGAGCAGCATTTAGGAATCTCTCAGAAAATTTCGTTGCATTTCTTCGCGAAGACCCACTTTTTGTAGAGAAACGCATTTTTCTTGTCGCTTTTCAAGCCTGCGGCATACGAAAGAAGGCTCATTGTGCGTTGTTGTAACAAATTTCCGAGAACTAGGAATATCTTTAAACAAGTACATGAAGCGTTTGAATCTTCTGGTCATCATGCTGATGACTGTTCTTTCCCTCCAAGCTTTTTCTTTTCCACCTGATCGTGCCGTCGAAATCCTCCAGGACTCTCGCAATCGACTCGAAAATCTGGCTGATTTCTCCGCAACATTCTATTATCAGGTGAGCAATCCCGCCACCCGCGCAGTCATGCGTGATGGTTCCGTTCAGTACAAGAACAAGAATAAATTTATCCTCAAACTGAGCAACATCGAATTATATTCAGATGGCGCCCGATTATGGGAGTTTGAGAATGATCCTGATTATCCACTCGTCACCATTAAGCAATTGGACCAGGATCCGATTTTGCAGACTGTTTTCCAGGTATACGAAGCCAAAGCCAAACCACGTTATGATGGTACCGAAATGGTTCATGGTGTCAACTGCGACAAGATCTTTTTATATGTAGAAGATCCTTCACTGGATTATCAGCAAGCGTATGTCTGGATCAACCGGGATACGAGAATGCCAGAAAAAGTAACCACAGTGGATGCCAAAAAGACCCGCACGACCATTGAATTTCAGGACTTAACACTCGACAGTGGAATGGAAGACCGTATTTTCCGTTTTCAAACTTCTGACTATCCCGGCATTGAAGTAATTGATGAAACCAGATGATCGCTGAAAGCGTTTAAAGACCAACGCCCTTTAACTTTTTACACTTTATGGGACGGAAAAATGAGTGTGACAATTCGCGTATTTTCACGTCCTAATTTCAGAACTTCAGTCAGAAAACGAGAGAATTTTTAGCCATGAATGTAATAAAACGTATTTTCCCTTTGGTACTGTTGTTGAGTTTTGCGCTTACTTCCTTCGCCCAGGATAAAGCCAAAAATATCATCGCAGCCTCCCAAAAGAAATTAGAATCCCTGAGCGATTTTTCTGCAAAAATCACCTATGGCCTCGAAAACATTAAGATGCCCAATCCGGTGGTTCGTAAAGGAGAAATCAAGTATAAAGGTGGTAAGTTCGTGATTCTGCTGGCAGATCAGCACATTTATTGTGATGGTCAAAAGCAGTGGACCTATCTCCCTGAAGACAATGAGGTGAGCATCGTCCCTTATTATCCAGACGAAGGTTTTGACATCGAATCTATCTTCAAAGTGTATGAAGCCAGTGCTGAACCACGCTATGAAGGAGTAGAGACCGCCAATGAAATCAAGTGTGATAAAATCTTCCTGGCGGTAAAAGATCCCAGCTTAGACTATAATCGCGCCACGCTGTGGGTGAGTCAAAAAGATAAGTTTCTGGTTAAAGCCGTCCTGACGGACCGCAAGCAGACCAGTACCACTTATGGGTTTTCAGATATCAAAGTCAATCAGGGCTTGTCTACCAGCAACTTCCAGTTTGATCCATCCAAACACCCAGGGGTTGTGGTTTATGATGAGACTGAGTAGCCAATAAAACATATCTCTTAATCGTCCCCGCCCCAGGCGGGGATTTTTCATTTTCAGAACGTAATTTTGAGCCATGGGAGCAATTTTCCGCACATTCGGATTTTTATGGATCAGTTTTCTATGGTTTGCCTGTGCGTCGGACCACGGTCCCGCTCAGAGCAGTTCATCGCTTACCAGTCCTCCCTTGCCTCAAAATTGGGAAGAAGGCTACAAAATCCGTCTCGAAAAAGGTGATAGCCTTCTGGCTGATCCAAAAGCTCTGCTCAAGTGTCTGCCACAACAATTGTCAGCATTTAATCCTCCCCAAACAGAGACCCAATCTTTTTCCGGACAAGGCCATGGTTTCGTAGAGTGTACCCAGGTATTTCAAATGCCTGATGGGCATTACCTATCCATTCAAATGGCAGACTATGCCCAGGATTCCAGTGGTTTTGCGTTCCTCTACCAACAATGGCAAGTTGCTGCTACCCCTTTTACCCTGCCTCCCGAACATCCGCTGCATTTTGCCATTGGATGGCAACAACGCGACCAGGAAACAGGCGTTCACAGCCTGCATCTTGGGCTCCTTTTTCGCTTTCATGTATTCTTGCGGACTGACCTACCAGAACATGAGCGTATCTTTTCTGAAGCGCTTCATGCCTTTGACAGCAAACAACTTCAGGCTTTGTCCCGTTTGTATAAGTAAAGAGCCGCTTCTAAAAAGACATTTTCTTTCTGCTTTGGATCATTGATCAATTCCAGAAAAAGAGACGATTGAACAAAAGGCTTACGTCCGTTAGTTAGCATACTTTTTTTTTGTATTTTTGCCTCACGAATAAATATCTCCATCCACATGAATTTTTCTCTTACAGAAGAACATAAACTGATCCAGGAAATGGCCCGTGATTTTGCGGAAAAAGAATTAAAGCCTGGGGTGATTGATCGGGACAAAAACGAATACTTCCCACCAGAACTGTTACAACGGATGGGAGAACTGGGGTTGTTGGGTATGATGGTTTCTCCAGAATACGATGGTGGCGGCATGGATACCATCAGCTATGTTCTTGCCATTGAGGAAATCTCCAAATGGGATGCCTCTGCGGCAGTGATTCTTTCCGTGAACAATTCATTGGTATGCTGGGGTTTGGAAAACTATGGCAATGATTTTCAGCGGGAAAAATACCTGCGTAAGCTGGCCAGTGGGGAACACATTGGCGCTTTTTGTTTATCAGAACCAGAAGCTGGCAGTGATGCCACCAGTCAACGTACTACCGCCATCGACATGGGGGATCATTATCTCTTGAATGGCACCAAAAACTGGATCACCAACGGAAGCATTGCTTCCACCTATCTGGTGATGGCGCAGACGGATAGAGAGAAAAAGCATCGCGGGATCAATTGCCTGATTGTCGAAAAAGGCATGGAAGGCTTCGAAATTGGACCGAAAGAAGACAAATTGGGCATTCGTGGATCTGATACACATACCCTCAATTTCAACGATGTCAGGGTACCCAAAGAGAATCGGATCGGAGAAGATGGATTTGGGTTCAAGCTGGCCATGAAGGTTCTCAATGGCGGACGTATCGGGATTGCCGCCCAGGCGCTTGGTATCGCCTCTGGTGCATTGAACCTGGCCCAGGAGTACGCTGGTATCCGTAAGACTTTCGGGACCGAAATCAAAAACCACCAGGCCATCCAGTTTAAGCTTGCCAATATGGCAACTGAAATTGAAGCGGCTCGCCTGTTGACATTGCGGGCTGCCGCTCTGAAAGACAATGGTGAAGACTATGTCCAGGCCGCTGCCATGGCAAAGCTATATGCCTCCAAAACCGCCATGTTCTGTGCCTCCGAGGCGATTCAGGTACACGGCGGCAACGGATATGTACGGGAATACCATGTTGAGCGCATGCTGCGCGATGCCAAAATCACAGAGATTTACGAAGGCACCAGCGAAATCCAACGTATTGTCATTGCCCGTCAACTGCTGAAAAAAGCCGCGCGGGTTTAAACATAGAACTACACGATTTCAGGCCGGATACATTCGATTGTGTCCGGCTTTTTCAATGGGTCATTTGATATGCCTGAATGCGCTGTTTAACATCCACATTGTCATGCGAATCATTGACCTGATAAGCAACTGTGTCCCAGTAAATGGTTGGTCCCGCGAGTCTCAGGTCTTCCGTTTCTTCCATCCATCGATCGAGCATTGCACCGAGAACAGTTTTGGTAGTGGCAAATTCAGCATCTTCTGCCAGATTATGCAGTTGCCAGGGATCTGCCTGAACATCATACAACTCTTCGCCTGGTCGCTTCCCAAAAGCGAGTCGATAAACCGAATCCTCTGGCCCGCGATCCATGATCAAAAACTTTGTGATCGAATTGTCTACGTCTCCCAATTGACCGACTGACATGACCACTTCCGGATCACCAGCGGGATATAAATCAGGTTCCAGATTGCGGATGTAAAGGTAGTCTGCTGTACGAACCGCCCGAACCGGATAGCTGCGGTTTCCTTTTCTCACATTCGCATGGCGTTCACGCATGATAAAGGTATGGTTCCAGTCCTCCTGCGCATCTTCTGGAGAGTCCAACATCGGAAGCAGATTCCGCCCACCCATGGCTTCCGGAATGTCCAATCCTGCCGCTGCAAGAAAAGTAGGCGCGAGATCCGTTTGACTGACAAAAATATCCCGCAGGTGTTGAGCTGATAGCCTGGCTGGCCAATGAATGACCATCGGCATTCGACTACCAGCATCATACACATTGGCTTTGGCGCGGGGGAAGGGCATGCCATTATCGCTGGTCATGACCACAAGGGTGTTGTCGAGTTGGCCAGCTTCATCCAGGATACGAATGATTTCTCCGCAATCCCGGTCAAATCTTTCTACTTCAAAATAATAATCGAGGATATCATTGCGTACTCTTTCATCCACCGGGAAAATAGGCGGAACAGTGACATCATCTCGATTCATGCCGCTTTCCGCACCTGAATTGGTCCGATAGACCCGATGTGGATCGGTGCTGCCAAACCAGAAACAAAAGGGCTGATCAGGCTTTTTCTTCCGAAAAAAATCCTTAAAGTCCTGAAAACGGGGCCCGGCGGGATTGCGGTCATAACCTCCCACTGCAGGATCCCCTGGTGCCCATCCCTTTCGGCTGAAACCAACCCAATAACCAGAGGCTTCCAGCAAGTCTACATAATTGGGAAACTTCTTTGGAAGGGCAGACCATAAATTCCCATTGGATTCAAGCTGGTGGGGGAAACGCCCGGTAAGGATGGCGCCGCGCGATGGGGTACAGGAAGGGGATGCACAATAGGCATGTTCAAACAAACTGCCCCCGGCGGCCAGACGATCAAAGGTAGGCGTTCTTACCACCCGATCTCCATACACCCCCGCATGTGGGTAAGACCAATCATCAGCGATCAGCAGCAGAATATTGGGACGAGGGGCGCTTTGCTGTATAGCTGGGGCGCATCCAGACAAACAGAGTAATAGTAGCAGGAACCAAAGCGATTGTTTCATACAGAGAAGCTTTGGCGCAAAAAAGCATTTCCCTACATACTTCTGTCCTGTAGCCTAGGTCATGGGTTTCGAGACAAACAGACCTGCGCAGATTTTCAGACGGAGTACTTTTTTGATAGAAGCTTCAATTTGTCTGGCAAAGGTTGGATCACGTTGTATCTCAGTCTGGATCTGACCAATCAGTTTGCCTGGGTCGGCAGGCATCAGGATTATATCACTGCCGGCTTTGGCAGCGAGTAGATCCGCATCCGGAAACTGAGACAAAGCCCCCATATCAAGCGCATCGGTGATCACAATTCCTTTAAAGTTGAGCGTCTTTTTCAATAAATCCTGAATAATCTCAGGAGAAAGACTAGCTGGCCGGCCCTGGGTATTGTAGACATTTTGGGTGCGCATCTCAATGTGCCCGACCATTACCGACAGCACCCCTGCTTCTATCGCATCCTTAAAAATGGGGAGTTCGGGCGGCATGGCATCCAGAAACACCAATTTCTTATGGCTATCGCCTTTGACGGTTCCATGACCGGGGAAATGCTTCGCAGTAGCCACCAGCCCCATGGCCTGGGTCTCCTCCAGGAAAGCCAACATCCTTGGTTCGACTTCTGACTGTGTACTGCCAAAGGAACGACTCCGAATGGCCACATTGGCAGCCAAGTCACAGACCGGGGCATAATTATGATGGACGCCCAATTGATGAAGATGATCGCCAATGTTGCGCGCTGAAGCTTTCACCTGATCAATGCTTTTCAGGCTGGACGCAGATTGATCGGACAAAGAGGTTTTGATGCCCATTCGGCTGGCAGCCAAACCTGGTTCAGCGTCCATGGACACAAGCAGGGGTAGCTGGTTGGTGGCACGGCTTGCTACCTGGCAGATCTCAATTGCGCGACCAGGTTGCGGTACGCGCCCTAAGACGACGATCCCACCGATTTCTCCTTGCTCCGCAAGACGGGCAACTGCTGTTGCCGGTCGCCTTTGATCCGGCCCGATGGCCGCAACGATCATTTGGCCGATCTGCTGGCGGGATCCAATCTTTGATACAAAGCCGTTACGGTCGCATCAAGCGTAGGATTATCGGAAAAGAAATCATCCAGGGTAAATAACTGTAGATTCTCTTCCAGACTCAAACTTTCACCTTGATGTCGGCTGTTTTCTTCTGTTGATGCAGCAGGACCACAAGCATGAAGGAGGAGCAACACCAGCAAACCAAGACTAGCGATAATTCTTGAGACCATAGTTTTCGTTTTGTTCCTGGTGAGCGTTGATATAGGCGTCGTAATTTCCTTTTTTTCCATTGATCAGCAAACGGCTGTTGCGGCGATTAAAGGTTTTGCGGACCGCGGCAATCACAGCTGGATCATTGAGCTTCTTCCGATAATACTGCACATTCCGATAATAATGGCGGTAGTTATAAGAGCCAGCATACCGATAGATACCTGATTGCATGGAGGTTAGGCCTTTGACGCGTTGTTGCTGATAGCAATGCAGCATCCTGCCAGCTGCATCCAGATTCAGGATCGGATGGAAACGATCATCATATTTGATCAGTTTTTTACGATCATAGTTATTCTCTTTGATTTTAGCCCGCAGAATGCGTCCATGGGTTTTGGATACCAATTTATTGAAACCTCGATAAGTCGAAACCCCAAAACTGCTGGCAGTGCTCCCTTGCATGTGGCAGAGACCGATTCCACCATCATCCAGACAATTGGGCAAGAGGTCTGCCCCACCCGTCTCCTGAATGACCATCGCCAATATCAGGTTTTTGGGAAGACCATACTTATTCTCAACTTTTCGGGTGATATTTTGAAAGCGCATGGCACGCAAAATGGCACCATATAGTCTTTCGGTTTTATCAGAACCTTCAATTCCACAGCGCCCAACTTTGCCAACCATTCTCAGGTTGCGCATGACTGGTTCTTTGTGAACAACGCGATAAGAGAAATCTCCACGGGGCTTGCGTTTATAGCAGGCCAGGGTCGTTACAGCATCCATTTCATGAGGGGCTGACACCCATGACTGGGTCAGTAAACTCGCCATCATGAGGCAAAAAACGAAGCCCACCTTTATCAGGCGGCTTCGTTCAGTTTTGGTCGTATCGTATGTGCCAGAATCATTCATCTCAGGCTAAAGATTCGGCTTTTACGCTGTGGTTGCACTCTTTCCCCGCCCAAAATAAAATTGTTGCTCTTACGTTGCGGACAAAGGCTAGCGGGATCTTCTCCTGAAAAATACGGGGGTGCTTCTCACGATTTTCCGAAAAAAGCACTTCTCAGGATGGAAATCTGAACGTCTCCCAGCACCTTACGTCTTCACAAAAAGTACTGAGATTCGGTTCAAAACATCCGTGGTACTGTTTTGTAGCTATTTTTTTTACCAAAATTTTAGCTTAAAAACTTGGAAGTCTGATTTTTACATACTTTGGCAAAAGGGGCCTAAACGCTATCCACAGGGCGAAATTATCGCCATATTAGGATATGCAAACAAGCCAGAATCATATTCATATCCTATTAATAGACGACCATAAAATGATGCGAAGCGGGCTTTCCTCTTTGCTGGAAAAGGAAACTGATTTTTCAATCATTGGTGCTGCAGAATCGGAGGAACAGGCGGTCAAGATTCTGGAAAAACAAGATGCAGATGTCGCTCTGATCAATCTATCCAGACAAGACTCAGCAACCTCAAATTGTGTGCGGGTGGTGCGGGATTTTTTTCCCGAAATGGCCATTTTGGTCATTACCGATCGCAACCAAAAAGATTATTTTCGCACCATGATCAGGGCCGGTGCAAATGGGATTGTCTTTTCTCAAAGCGACCCTGACTCTCTCCGTTTA